>DBFJSK010000615.1:0-7379 GCA_048403675.1 Tannerellaceae bacterium
TTATTTACGTATACCAAGCAGATTTTCATTCATAAAATAAAAGATTTCCTGCTTAACCGGAGCGACGAGATCATGATCTTTGCTTTCGTTTCATTGAAAATGGTGGCTTATTACGGCAACTATACCTTGATTATTACGAAGATCAACCAGATTATCGCCACCGCTCTCGATAGTGTAAGCGCCGGCGTGGGCCTGTTGATTGCCGAAGGCGACCGGTCGAAAATTATGAAGGTGTTCTGGGAACTTTCAGCTATCCGGTATTTTATCGCCGGGGTAGTGGTGTTCGGGCTTTATCATCTGCTAAGTCCTTTTATCATTCTCTGGCTCGGCAAGGAATATCTGCTGGGGCAGACGGTCTTGATTTTGCTTCTCATTACCGTGTTTATTATGCAGACGCGGGGGGTGGTGGATATATTTAACCATGCGCACGGGCTGTATGCGGATGTGTGGACAGCCTGGACGGAAGGCATCGTGAATCTGTCGGTTACTATCACGACTGCCAGTTTTTGGGGGATTGCGGGGGTATTGACCGGAAAGATTGCCAGTATATTGCCGATTATCGTTTTCTGGAAACCTTATTATTTATTTTCGGCGGGATTTAAATTGCCGGTGAAGGTGTATTGGAAACAGACGATGCGCTATTATTTGCTTTTCGGCGGTTGTTTTGCCGTTTTCAGCCTGCTCAGCCGGTGGGTTCCTTTTACGCCGGAAAAGAATTTCCTCCAATTTCTGGGGTATGCCTCGCTTACCGTCGTGCCTTTTACGCTCTGTTATTTCCTGCTTTTGCTTTTCGGAGCGGCCGGCATGAAAGACTTTTTAGGCCGCTTTGCCGGTATGTTGAAAAAAATCAAACGTAAAATGGGTTGATTCATGAAAAAAGTATCTGTTATCACGATTAATTACAACAACAAAGAGGGCCTGAGGAAAACGATCGAAAGCGTGCTGTGCCAAACGTTTACCGATTACGAATTTATCGTGATCGACGGCGGATCGACCGACGGTAGCCTGGAAGTGATCGAAGCGTTCGCTTCCCGGATCGACTATTGGGTGTCCGAACCCGATCGCGGCATTTACCATGCGATGAACAAAGGAATTGCCGCCGCCAAGGGAAGGTATTGTAATTTCATGAATTCGGGCGATTGTTTTTACGAGCCGCATGTATTGGAAAAGGTGTTTGCCGAGCAGCCGGACGAAGATATCCTGTTCGGGAAATATGCCAGTGAGCGTTTTCCCCAAGGCATGGCGTACCCGTGCCCGGTCACGATGCTGACGTTGTATAAAACGCATCCGAATCACCAGGCCTGTTTCCTCAAGCGGAGCCTTTTCGACGGACATCCGTATGACGAAAGCTTTCGCATTGCCTCGGACTGGAAATTTTTCATCGAATGCCTGATTTTCCGCCAGTGCAGTTATCGCCCGATCGACGTAGTGGTAGCTTATTACGACCAGACCGGCATCAGCAGCGTGAATCATGAATGGTACGAAAAGGAACGGAAGCAGATTTTAGAAGCCTTGCTGCCCGAACGGATTTACGCCGACTATCGGTATCTGGCACGGGCGGATTCCCCGCTGTTGCAACTTACGCCTTATTTCAACCGAACCCGCGGCTTTCAGCGCTTGATTTATAACCTGACTTATCTGTTGATTCGTATCCGGTCGTTTTTTACGCGTCAGGGGTAAACGGTTATCTTTCATTTCGTTCGGGTATAGGAGTTTTTACTTTACGCGCGGGCGGTTTATTCGGGCGGTGGGGCCGCCAGGTTTCCCTACTTTAAAAGAAAACCGGCTTCGAAACCATGCGGCGAACGAATGGCTGACATTCACGCTTTGCACCAGCCGCAGGACAGGCAGAATGCCGTAATGCCACACCTCCGGCAAGGTCAGCGCGTAAAACAGATTACCTTCAAACTAGACATCCACCGTATCCACCCTGCCTTCGGGCCTCACCGGCGTGGCCGAAGTACCCAGTACCCGGCCGACGGATTGGCCTCAATCACTTCACGAAGCGCTTCCCCCCCATAGCGCCGCCCCCGGGTGGTGGAACTCGTCAATCAGGATAGGGTGGGCTTGTAAAGGGGCGCCGCCCCCCCTGCCCGATCCGCAAACCAGTGCAAAGCCACCCGGTTCCGGAAAATACAAGCAGTTTGCAAAAGGGTTGAACAGAAAAACGGAAAAAGCCATCCGATTTTTCCGTTTAATTTATATCAATCGGGCCTATAAAGGAAATTCCGATTTAATAGACTATCAACCTGATTCTTATACTCCTTTCCTGTAGATTCCGTATCCCCCTTTTATCAGTTTTATGCCCTCCTTACAAAAACCTGTTATAGGGAAATATGCATTTGAATAATACCTTTTTTCATCGACCGGCTACTTTTGAAACACAAATTTTTATTCTTCAATTACCATGAACACACACTTATTTTATGTATTTCTTTTCTGGCTGTTTGCCATCCCCCTCGCCTCCGCGTCCGAGGCTTCAGACGAGGCAGGATGGATTCTCTCCACCTCCTCCAGAGACAACTATAATGGCGTCACCCTGGCCAACGGCCGGATCGGGTTGGTCAGTTCCGAACTCTTCGACGTCACCGACATCGTGTTGAACGGCGTATACGACAAAGAAGACAAAGAAGGCGTAAGCCGCATCGTAAGAGGCCCCGTTTTCACAGCCTTACAGCTGAGTATGGACGGAGAACCCGTCACCGACCGGAACCTGACCGGATGGCAACAAAACCTCAACCTGAAAGAAGCCTATCTGGAAACGGTCGTACAAACTCCCAAGGCGACCATCCGTTACTCCATCCGCGCGCTCCGGAATTTACCCTATATGGGCATGGTGCTGGTAGAAATTACTCCCCGGTCGTCTTTCGAACTGGAAGTGGCCCATTTCACTGTTTTCCCGCAAGAGCTGACCGAAACTTCCGCCACCTATAAATTATTAAAAGACGGAAAGATCGAACTGCCGGTATACACATCGAAAGCGAAAAGCCGCACGGGCATGCAACAATTGGCCACCTGCTCCGCCTTCCTTTTCGATGGAGAGAAACCCGCCATCGAAGCAGACTACGGAACGGCACACCACCAATCCACCGGTTTTAAGGTGTCTTTACAGGCCGGCCGGAATTACCGCTTTGCCCTGGTGGGCGCCGTTTGCTCTTCCAAAGATTTCAACGATCCCAAATCCGAAGCCGAACGCATGGCTGTATTCGCTTTGCAGTCGGACATAAACTACCTGCTCGACGGTCATAAAGCTGCCTGGGCCAGGCTCTGGCAGAGTGATATAGAAATAGAAGGAGACGAAGAATCGCAACGCGACATTCGCCTGGCCCTCTTCAATCTGTATGCTTCGGCCGGAGAAAATACCCGCTTGAGCATTCCTCCGATGGGGCTGACAACCGTCACCGGATACAACGGACACGTTTTTTGGGACACGGAACTCTGGATGTATCCCCCGCTCCTGATGTTGAATAACGCAATGGCCCGTTCGTGCGTGGATTACCGATACGACCGATTGCCCAAAGCGATGCAGAAAGCGGCCCAATACGGATTCCGGGGGTGCATGTATCCGTGGGAATCGGACGATACGGGAGAAGAAGCCACGCCTACCTGGTGTCTGACCGGAACATTCGAACATCATATTACAGCCGACGTCGGCCTCGCTTTCTGGAATTATTATTGCGTGACTAAAAACAAGGAGTGGCTGAAATCGGAAGGCTATCCGGTTTTGAAACAGGTAGCCGATTTCTGGGCGTCGAGAGCCACCCGGAATCCGGACGGCAGTTATTCTATCCTCAATGTGGTAGGTGCCAATGAATTCGCTCCGAATGTGAACGACAATGCTTTCACCAACGGCTCGGCCCAAACCGCGCTGGAATGCGCCGGGAAAGCGGCAGCCGTGGTAGGAGAACAGCCGGCCGCCGCCTGGAAAGAGATAGCCGGCAACCTGCGCTTCCACCGCATGTCCGACGGCGTGTTGAAAGAACACGAAGCCTACAACGGCGAAATAATCAAACAGGCGGATGTGAATTTGTTGAGTTATCCCCTCGATCTGCTGGCGGATAAGGAAAACATGAAAAAGAATCTGGATTATTACGTAGATAAGATTCACGAAGACGGCCCGGCTATGGGGAACGCAATCCTTGCGATACTCTATGCAAAATTAGGCGACCGCGACAAAGCCTATACGTTCTTCAAAAAGAGTTATCTGCCCAATAAACGTCCTCCTTTCGGCGTATTGTCGGAATCCGCTTTTTCGAATAATCCCTATTTCTGCACCGGGGCCGGGGGATTGTTGCAAGTGCTCTTGTCCGGGTTCGGAGGCCTGAAGATAACCGACAAGGGCATCGTACAGGAGAACCCGATCTTGCCTTCCGAGTGGAAGTCGCTTACCTTGAAAGGGATCGGCCCGGATAAAAAGACCTATGTGATCCGATAAAACCATAGGTAAACCTCGTTTTCAGAATGATTTTTGTGCATGAATAAGTAACCGGAAATCAGCATACCGAAAACACGTATTTGATTTCCTTAAATTTAATAAGTTATGAAAGCAGTAGTCATGGGAGCCACTTTGTTTCTGGGCCTGACCTGTCCCTTAGGGGCCGGCGCCGAAACAAATCCGCTCAGTTTTAAAAATCCATCGGAGATTGTTCAAAGTAATCGGAAAGTAACGGTGGTGGTGAACGACAAGACAGGCCCTATTATCGGCGCCAATGTCATCATCAAAGGAACCACGATCGGGAATATGACCGACATGGACGGACGCGCCGTACTGGAAAACGTACCCGATCAGGCCGTTTTGGTCGTTTCCTACATCGGGTATCTGACCCGGGAAGTGCCCTTAACCCGGGGGCAGGGGAATGTAACGGTGGAATTGCTTGAAGATTCCGAAGTACTCGACGAGATTGTCGTGGTAGGCTACGGTTCGGTCAAGAAATCGGATGCCACCGGAGCCATTGAAGTATTGAAAAGCAGCGACTTCAACAAAGGAGTGGTTACCTCGCCCGAATCCTTGTTCAAAGGGCATATCGCCGGGGTGCAAGTTACTTCCACCAGCGGCCAGCCGGGAGCGAATGCCAATGTGCGCATCCGCGGGGTGAATTCTATTTCGGCCTCAAGCGAGCCTTTGTATGTAATCGACGGGGTGCCTATCGATAATTCCCGCTCCACCCTGAGCGTAGGCAACGACGCCGGTTTGAATAGTCTGTCGATCAACCCCTTGTCCATGATCCCGGCCTCCGACATCGAATCGATGACGGTATTGAAAGATGCTTCCGCCACCGCTATTTACGGATCGCGCGGAGCGAACGGCGTTATTCTGATTACGACCAAGGGAGGGAAAGACGGTGTCCGTTCGGTGAGTTATTCCGGTTCGGTAGGCTTCGCGCAAGTAGCCCGTAAGATCGATGTGCTTTCCGCCGACCAATACCGCCAGTATGTACCCGACGCGACCGGTACGGCCTCGACCGACTGGCAAGACGAAATCTTCCGCACGGCGGTGGTACACGAGCACAACGTCACCTTCAGCAACGGCAATAAAAATACCTCTTACCGGGCAGCGCTCAACGCCTCCAGCCAGGACGGTATCGTGATCGGAACCGGCATGGATCGCTATTCCCTGCGTTTCAACCTGACCCATAAGATGTTTGACGACCGGTTGATTTTCAACCTGAATGCCACCAATACCTATTACAAGCTGGATAACGTATTGGAACAGCAAACGGGCGGCGCAAACGGCGGTATCATCAACAATGCCTTGAAGGCAAACCCTACCGAACTGGTATATGCGGCCGACGGCTCTTTCAATGAATATGCGGAAACCGTACGCAACCCGGTGGCGATGGCCAAACAAATGTCCGACCAATCGCGCGGCGATCGTTTCATCGGAAATGCCGACGCTACGTATTTTTTCCTGCCCAAGACCTTATCGGGTAAAATCAACCTGGGATATGATGTAGACAACATCCACCGGAAAGCGTACCAGCCGATCCATTCGAAAGCGGCCGAGAATGTGGAAGGACGGGCCGTTACGGAGAGCAACCGGTACGCCAATTATTTATTGGAAGGGTACCTGACGTTCGATAAAACATTCAATAAGATTCACGCCGTGAATGTGGTGGCCGGGTATTCCTGGCAGGAATTCGATAATTATGCCTCGAATGTGCGGGCGGAAGGTTTTGTAAACGATAACCTGGGCGCGAACAATTTGGCCGGAGCCAGAACCCAGGAGGCCCGCAATAACCAGGAAAAAAACCGGTTAATCTCGTTCTATGCCCGTGCGAATTATAATTTGATGGACAAATATATGTTCACGGCCACGGTGCGGCGCGACGGTTCTTCCCGTTTCGGTACGAACAACCGGTGGGCGGTATTTCCTTCCGGCGCTTTCGCGTGGAAAATCAAACAGGAAAATTTCTTGAAAGAAGCGTCGTTTGTGGACGATTTGAAATTGCGCGTGGGCTTCGGGATCACGGGCAACCAGGACATCGGTAACTTCCGCTACAGCCAGACCTATGCCATCAACAGCAAAGAGGGATCTTCTTTCGGGGGGATCGCTTACCCCTCGTACGGCATTACCGCCATTGCTAATCCGAACCTGAAATGGGAACAGACGGCTCAATTCAACGTGGGGATCGATTATGCGTTCTTCAATAACCGCCTGAGGGGTTCGCTGGACGTGTATAATAAGAAAACTTCCAATTTGCTGCTCACCATCGACGCCATTCAGCCGGCTGTCAGCTCTACGTATCTGGATAATATCGGGGCGATGGTAAACCGGGGCGTGGAATTTTCGGTAGACGCGGCAGTCATCAGCACGAAAGATTTCTATTGGGATGCCAATTTCAATGTGGCCTATAATAAGAATGAAGTGACCGAACTGTATAATGACAAAGATATTGTATACGGCGTGGTCAGCGGAGCCGGGGCTTCGGGCAATACGCAACTGCTCCGGGTGGGAGAATCCATCGGTTCGTTCTACGGACGTCGTTTTATCGGCATAGAAAACGGGCAGGAAGTATTCGAGTCGGACGAACGTAGCGTCGTGGGCGACGCGCTGCCGGATGTGATTATCGGTTTCAACAACTCGTTCAAATATAAGAACTGGGATTTGTCGGTTTGTTTACGTTCCAACCTGGGGGTAAGCGTATACAACAATACCCGGGCGGAATTGGCGCAAGGCAGTCGTTTGCCCGGACAGAACACCAATGTCGAAGGCGCCGAGTTTCATCAGGCCGGCGGGGGCGGAACGGTGTATTCTTCTTCCCGGTGGGTGGAAAACGCGGCTTTCCTGCGATTGGATAATATCACCTTGGGATACAACTTCTCGTTGCCCAAAGTCATCAAGAACGGCCGGATTTACGTAACGGCCCAGAACTTGTTTA
>DBFJSK010000616.1:0-1903 GCA_048403675.1 Tannerellaceae bacterium
CTCAGTTTCCCCTCTTTGAAACCGACCGTCGTACCGTACCGCTGTTCGCCGCCGTTCTTCTTTTCGTGCGGGCTGCCGTAATAGCCGTTGACGTTCACCGACCAAGGTTTGGAAGCTTCTTTGGTGATGATATTCACCACCCCGCCGATGGCATTCGAACCGTACAAGGCCGAAGCGGCCCCTTTCACGATCTCGATCCGTTCGATATTCTCGGCATTGAGCCGGTTATAATCGATATTATTCAGCGTTTCCCCCGCCATCCGTTCGCCATCGACCAGGAAAAGCACATATTTTCCGCTCATGCCCTGCATGTGAATAGACGTCTGGCCGTCCATCTCGCGGGTAAATTCCAAGCCGGGCAATTCGGTTTCCAGCAAATCCTGTACCGTCACAGCGTTCACCCGGGTAATATCCTCGGCCGTAATCACCCGCGTAATCACCGGCGCATCTTTCAGCAATTTAGGCGTACGGGTAGCCGTAACGGTTACTTCATTCAGGTTCAGCGCGTCCTCTTTGAGCCGGAAATTGATGACCGTATCGCCGCTCAGATAGATTTGCTGTTCAAAAGGCACGAAGCCGGCATATTTCACGATCAGCCGGTAGACACCCGGCGCCGGGATGTGCAAGCGATAGCTCCCGTCCGGATCGGAAGCGGTACCCAAGGTCGTTCCTTTCACCAGGACATGGGCATACGGCAAGGTTTCCCCGTTATCGCCCGTCACCCGGCCGGAAACCGCCCGGGGCGTGTCACGCGCCGCGAGATTTCCGGAAAAAAGAAGAGAAGCAAAGATCCATAAAATCGTTTTCATATAAAAGAGTTGGAGTTGTTGGGGTAAAAGAAGATACCTTTCAGACAAAAAAGCGGCCAGACGGCAATACGAATGGGCTGCCGGCTTATTGGAAAGGATATACATACTCGAACGTAATATGCCCGTTGGTTCCCTCGTCGCTGGTATAATCGGTCCATTTAATTTTCGCACACGCCCCGCTCTTCGTCTTGACCAGGTAAACCAGGTCGCTCGTGGCAAACTGGGGAGGCATGCCGTCGCCCACGCGTTGGAGCCAGCCGTTCAAAACCTCGTTTACATGCCCCGGCGCATACGCTACGGCGCCTTGCATCATATGCGTCATATCATAAGTCAGGCTGTCGGTTTGCACGTCGGCCACATACCCGGCAGAAGGCAGCACGGCGACGGCGCTCAATTCTTTTTCAGTTGTGGCCAGCGCACTTCCCGCATTGGTTTTCACATCATAGCGGTGAATGGCTATATCCCAGTCGAAAGAAGTTTCATCCACATTACCGTCTGTTTCCAATTCCCCGGCATAAGCGGCGGCAATAGGCATCGGCATATTTTTCGGTTGGATGGAAAGATCGAGCGTGATTTTACGCCCGGCGATAAGGCCCGTGCCGGATACGGTCATGCCGTCGAGCGTCCACTTTTCGCTTTGCAATTGCCAGCCGTCGGCGGTAACGGTCACCTTGGCGCCGGAGGTAATGTCGCCCATGTCGTGCGAGGCGAAATTAAAATCTTTCAAAACCAACACGACGGAATCCGCCGTCACGCGGGTGACTTCCATTTTCAAATCGGGGGCCGACCCCATATCCTGGCCGCTAACAACCACCGATACTTCGCCGGTATAGGTTCCGGCCAGCGGTTCGATAGGGTGAACGACCGAAGATTTGTCGGCAAATTTGAAATAAACCCATTGGTCGTAGGCTGTTGCGTCGAGCGTTACGGTTTTCACTTCTTCGTTTTGAGGTTCGCCGGCTTTTTCTTTCTCGTCGTCGGAGCAAGCGGGCAACAAGGTAAGGGCACTGAGAAACAAAGATGCGAATAAGTAGAAGTTCTTTTTCATTACGTTTTTAATTTGATTTTTTTGCGAAGGCAAAGGTGAGGCTTTC
>DBFJSK010000617.1:0-1605 GCA_048403675.1 Tannerellaceae bacterium
AAGCTTGCTCTTTTACTTAAACATAACTCCTGTGATTTTAACTTTTGCTTCGCCAATTCCTGTGATCCGCATGACGGGCTTTTAAAAACAAATACCGTGCCATAAACATTATCAATTCATAACCAATCTATTATAGAACAATTAAATCTTTCCCTTGTCAAAATCTTTTACACTAGCGTAAAATTATTTGACAAACCGCTTTCATCTCCCTCCGCTCGGCAAGTTCTATATTCGAAAACATTCTTTATCTTTGTCCTAAAGCATATCGGTATGAAACTGGGTGTAACGAGGCACACATTATTATTTATCGCCGGACTAATCTGGATTGCAGCCGGAGCGAATATCCTCCGGATAGGCATCGCTACCTGGTTGAACGATTCCCACTACTGGCTGTTTAAAGCAGCCGAAGCGACGCTTGTTTTTCTCCTGTTTTTTCTTTTGGTATTCCGCAAATTATTGAAGAAGCATACGCGCCGCATCGTCCGGAAAAAAGAGAAGAGTTGCCCGTTTTCATTCTTCGATTGGAAAAGTTGGCTCGTGATGGCAATAATGATGACGTTCGGCATTACAGCCCGACGCTTCGGCTGGTTGCCGGCTACCTTTATTTCTTTCTTTTATACCGGCCTTTCATGCGCCTTAATCAGTACGGGGATACTTTTTCTGATACGCGGCTGGAAACTTCGGGCGCGATCACAGGGAAAAAGGCCCCGGCGCCGTAGCAATCAGATGGAATAATCCGTTGCATCCAGCAGGCCGGCCCGGAAAGCATAACGAACAGCTTCCTGTACGTTATTGATACCCAATTTGCGAAATATATGCTTGCGGTGAGTAGTAATGGTATGGACACTCGAAAAACGCTTGGCGGCGATTTCTTTTGTGGTTTGGCCCGAAGCGATCGCTTTCAGAATTTCTTTTTCGGTTCCTGTCAATTTGGGTGTCTCCTCTCCTTTTTTTTCTTCTCGCAGCGACCAAGTAGTACGCAGCATGTCTTCTACCCGCGTGGTGATAAAGCGGCGGCCAAATGCCAATGCGGCCAATGCGGAACGGATTTCCGCTGCGGAAGCGTCTTTCATGAGGAGGCCGAATGCTTCGGACGAGCCTAGGGTGCGGCGGATAAAATCTTCGCTCAGTTCGTCGCTGAATAATAACCACACGGCCCGGGGAAAACGGGCTTGAAGGATCAACAAATCGTCGGCGCCGCGAAGATCAGACAAGCCATAATCCAGCAGAACCGCTGCATCCGGACAAGCAACGAGGGCTTCGACCAGGCCGCGACGGTCGCTTACTTCGCAGATATTCGTAAAGTAAGCGTCGCGTGTGCAAAACCAGGTGATACCGGCCCGGGTAACAGCCTGGTTATCCCACAAGAGCAAGGTTTTCATACCTGCGCGCCCAAGGCTTGACGAATGTCGCCCAGTAAATCGTCGGGAGCTTCCAAACCGACCGACAGGCGAATGGTCTGCTGGCTAATATCCATGCTGCGACGCTGCTCGTCGGTAAACCCGCCGTAAATGGTACTGGCCGGATGGATAGCCAGTGTTTTGTTATCAAACAGGTTGGTAGCCCGACGGATAAGTTTCAAACGGTTCATAAACGCAAAACAGG
>DBFJSK010000618.1:0-3981 GCA_048403675.1 Tannerellaceae bacterium
TCCTTCCCGTGTATCCAGTCGGATAGCTTCGTTCAGGTCGGCCAAGGCATCTTTCATTTCGTGCGTCTGATACAGCAGGATCGCCCGGTTGCCATAAGCCGGCGCATAATAAGGATCCATTTCGATCGCCTGGTTATAATCGGCTAAGGCTTTCACGGTATCTCCTTTTTCCAGATACATGGCTCCCCGGGTAAGGTAATTCATTGCGTATTTAGGGTGAGCCGCCATTAAAACATCGAAGGTTTTTTCGGCCCCTTTATAGTCTTTCTTCTGGATATAGGCAACCGCCATATTGACAAGCATCTGGCGATCTTCGCGTTTAAATTCCAAGCCCTTCTGATAATCCGTAATGGCTTCATCGTATTTCTCCTGGCTCTGCCGGGCGATACCGCGAGCATAATAGGCCTGCACCAGAAAAGGGTTTCGTTCGAGGCAAAGGGAACAATCTTCTTCGGCGCCTTTGAAATCGTCAAGATTGATCTTGGCAACTGCCCGATAGAAATAGGGTTCGGCCAGCCACGGTTTGGATTTAATAACCTGGTTGAAGTATTGAATGGATAGTACGTAATCTTCAAAATACAATGCATTTCTCCCGATGGCCAACACCCGATCGGTATTGATTTGCGCAAATAGAGATAAAGTGCAGATTTGCAATAGTATAAACAGAATTGTTTTTTTCATCCTAAAATAGTCCTCATTTTCACGGATTCAATTTGTCCGATTAGCAGGCAAAAATAAAGAAATAATCTTATTCCGTTCCTATTTTCGGTTTCAATCGCACACAAATTAAGGATTAACAACCTATCTCAAAACTTTCTTAAAATTCAAAGGCGCCCCCCCGACCTATACGAACAAAGTAAGCCGGTATGCGCCGGGCACCCTTAATAAGACAGCTTCCCTATTTCCGGTTGAGGATTTCCGGAAATTTCATTCGCTTAGAGAGCACAAAGCGTATTTTTCTCCCTATCAATAATCCGCATTTATCAACTCTTGTTGCAACTGATACAACCTATCCCTGTCTTCCCGGATCAATCGCTGGTAAGTAGGCCACAGTGTGTAACTCTCATTACGATCTTGCAGACCTTTTAATATTCTCTCATTATCCTCAATACGCGCCTCCGTTTTGTTCATATCATATTGAATCTGGCTTCGGCTTCTATGGCTTTGATACTGGCCGGGCACAGAAGGCATGGAAGGTGAAGTAGATCCGGAAGAGAAAGTAACCAGCTTAAAAAGTAATTGAGTCGGGGGATTGGCCGTAACAATGACCAAATTTTGCAAATCTAAAGAAACGCCGATAGTGCCGGAAGCAAAGGAATACATATACCATCCATTACTTACGCCGCTCATTACGAGTGTAAACGGATTATTACCATCCAACTGAAACATCGTATAACTCGATGTAACAGCCATATTCACTACATGGCCGTTATTGCTTTTATAAGTTGCAATTTGTGAAAATGCAAACCAGGCATTTGTGAGCAATGCCATTATTATAAATAATCTTTTCATCATGCACCTCCCTTATTAAAATATTATTCAAAAATAACAAATAATTTATTGAAACAAACTTTAAAACCTGTTTTTTCTTTCAGAATAAAAGGAGGCGCACTACTTTCCAGTTCCCACTCCCCCCGAAGGAGAGAGTTTATCCAACTGGTCCATCTATAAAAATACCCGAGCCAACGCACCAGAAACGGTCGGCCCGGGTAAACATGCTATTTTACGAGAAACGTGCTTTTCGAAAAAAACGTTCCTGCTTATTTCGGTTCAATCTTTACCATCAAATGATTTTTTCCGATCTTATCGCCTACCGCCACATTCAACTCGGCAATGATGCCCGAGATGGGAGCGACTACGCGGTTCTGCATCTTCATCGCCTCGTGGATCATCAACAACTGGCCGGCTTCCACTTCCTCACCTTGTTGCACCTCGATTTTGAGGATCGTTCCGGGAAGATGGGAGATCACCTCGCCCGGCTGCGGCTTATGCCAGAGGGGACGATTTTTATATTTTGCCGTCAGGAGAGTTTTATATTTCCGGGCCGTGACAACAAAATCGACATATTCGTTTGCTTTATTTTCCATATATCAATCCTCTATTAGGTTAGAACGGAGGCAACCCGTGCTTTTTGGCCGGACGGTATTCCTCTTTCAAGACAGAAAGTTTAAGCGCATGCAACAGCAACGAACGCGTTTCCTTCGGTTCGATCACGGAATCGATAAAACCCTTCGAAGCAGCCACATACGGATTGGCGAACTTCTCGATATATTCTTTCACTTTGGCCTGACGCATCGCATTCTGGTCGTCGGCTTCCATAATTTCCTTGCGGAAAATAATATTGGCAGCTCCTTCCGGACCCATCACGGCAATTTCGGCACTCGGCCACGCGAACATAAAGTCGGCGCCCAGGTGACGAGAGTTCATGGCAATATAGCCACCGCCGTAAGCCTTACGCAGGATCACTGTGATCTTGGGAACCGTGGCTTCGGAATAAGCATAGAGCACCTTAGCACCGTGACGGATCACGCCGGCATGTTCCTGATCGACACCCGGCAGATACCCCGGCATATCTTCCAACGTAATAATAGGAATATTGAAGGAATCGCAGAAACGGATAAATCGGGCGGCCTTATCGGCACTGTCGCAATCGAGTACCCCGGCCAACACCATCGGCTGGTTGGCTACAAATCCGACGGTTTCGCCGCCCATCCGACCGAATCCGATCACGATATTCGCTGCCCATAATTCCTGTACCTCCAGGAAATCGGAATCGTCGACGATACATTTAATGACATCGCGCACGTCGTAAGGTTGTTTCGGATCCGAAGGCACCACCTGTTCGATATTCAACATAGCCGCCGGTTCTTTGGCTTCCGCCACTTTTGCGCGTTCCTGGTTGTTCCAGGGAATAAAGCTGACCAGGCGTTTCACCTGTTCGAAACATTCCTGTTCGCTATTGGCATAGAAATGAGCGTTGCCGGTAGTTTCCGCATGTACGCGTGCGCCGCCCAGGTCTTCCATGGAAATATCCTCGCCCAGCACGGTCTTGATTACATTCGGGCCGGTAATAAACATTTTGGAAATATTTTCCACCACGAACACAAAGTCGGTAAGCGCCGGCGAGTACACGGCTCCTCCGGCGCAAGGGCCGAGGATCAAAGATATTTGGGGAATCACCCCGGAAGCAATCGTATTGCGGTAGAAGATTTCGCCGTAACCGGCCAAGGCGCCCACGCCCTCCTGGATACGAGCGCCGCCCGAGTCGTTGATACCGATGATAGGGCATTTCATCTTCAAGGCATGATCCATGATTTTCGTGATCTTGCGGGCGTGTTGCAATCCCAGCGATCCGCCGGCCACGGTAAAGTCCTGCGCATAGATGCAGACCGGAGCTCCGAAGATCGTACCCGTGCCGGTTACTACGCCGTCGCCCGGAAGATCTTTTTTCTCCATACCGAAATCACGTCCGTCGTGCTTGACAAACATATCATACTCATGAAAAGAGTTTTTGTCCAACAAGGAGAGGATACGTTCGCGAGCGGTGAGTTTACCCATCGCTACTTGCTTTTCGATAGCAGCCTCTCCGCCGCCCATTTCGATGACGGCTTTCTTTTCCCTGAGGGCTTCAATGTTTTTGCTTAATTCTGTCATATTCCTGTATAATTATTTACCGACAGCTTTTGCCCGATAAGAGCAACGGGCTGTCCCTTTAATAATACTGTTTAACTTGCTTTTATTGAGCTGGCGCCGGATGGCGGAAATATTATCGATAAACACATGCCCCGTCAGGTGTTCGCATTCATGCTGCACCACGCGGGCGGCGAATCCGTCGACCACTTCCTCGTGCTCCGTAAAATCGGGATCGAAATATTTCACACGGATCTTTTTGGCGCGCGACACTTTTTCATGAATGCCCGGAAGGCTCAGGCAACCTTCTTCCAATGCGATTTCCTCTTCGCTGCGTTCTACGATTTCGGG
>DBFJSK010000619.1:0-3624 GCA_048403675.1 Tannerellaceae bacterium
AGAAGACGGTGTCATTACGTATAAAGGAAGCGAAAGCACGGTCGATCCGGGAGGGGGCGATCTCATTTATGACAAGAAGTTCAAGAATTTCGTTTTCGAAATCGACTGGAAAATCGACAAAGCGGGGAATAGCGGGATCTTTTATACCGCGCAGGAAATCGAAGGATTGCCTATTTATTATTCCAGCCCCGAATACCAGTTGCTCGACAACGAGAATATGCCCGATGCCTGGGAGGGTGTAGGCGGAAACCGGGAAGCAGGGGCCGTTTACGATATGATTCCTCCTGTGCCGCAAACCGTAAAGCCGTACGGCCATTGGAACCAGACGCGCATCGTAGTTTACAACGAACGGGTCATTCATTATTTGAACGGTACGCCTATATTGGAATTTAAATTCGGCACGCCGGTATGGAAAGCCTTGGTAGATAAAAGTAAATTCAGCAAGTTCAGCGAGAGTCCCGAAAAATGTCCGGAGGCTTACGATTATATGCTGGAATGCGGCAAAAAGCCCGGCTATATCGGCTTGCAAGATCATGGATACGGCGTTTGTTTCCGCAACATTCGGATTAAAGAGCTTTAAAAAGAGATGAAAATAGAAGTCTGTTCTTCCTACGAAACGGTAAGCCGGCGAGCGAAAGAAATCGTGGTTTCCGAATTACAACGGCACAAGGCGCTTTTGCTTTGTGCCGCCACCGGCGGCTCGCCTACCCGGATGTATGAATTACTCGGCGAAGAAGCGGGCGCAAATCCTGCTTTGTTCGACCGGCTCTCTGTGGTGAAATTAGATGAATGGGCAGGGTTGCCGATGGATCATCCCGGCACCTGCGAATCGTATTTGCAGCACTATGTGGTAGGGCCGCTTCATCTTCCGGCCGACCGGTATTACGCTTTCCGAAGTGATCCGGAAGATCCCGACCGGGAATGCGAAAGGATGCAACAAATCCTCGACCGCCAAGGCCCGATCGACATTTGCGTGTTAGGTATCGGTATGAACGGCCATATAGCGCTCAACGAACCGGCCACGCACTTACATCTGAATTGCCATGTGGCGCGTCTATCGGCACAATCCCTCCAACATCGTATGATAGCCAACGAACCCCGGAAGCCGGAATTCGGATTGACCTTAGGCTTGTCGGCGATTTTTCAATCGAAACTGATCCTTCTGCTTATCCATGGCCTAAAGAAAAAAGAGATTACCCAAGCTTTTCTGGAACAGCAAATTTCCACGGAATTGCCGGCCTCTTTACTTTGGCTTCATCAGAACGTCATGTGTCTGGTGGATGAAGAAGCAGTGCAGCATCCGAATTAAATTTAGGGATATGAAGTACGCTATGGCACTAGACATCGGAGGTACACGTATTAAATATATGCTTGTAAGCTCCACCGGCAACATTCTTTTGGAAGCGTCGGAAAGTACGTTGCCCGAAGGGAATCCGCTCCCCTTATCCAAACGGTTAGAACAGATTGCCGGAAAAATGGTGGACTATGCGCAGATACAGAAACTGGAAATCGCCGGTATCGGGGTCGGCGTACCCTCTATTGTAGAAAAGGGGAGGATTCTCTTTACGAATAATCTGCCGGAACTCAATAATCAAGTCCTCGAAGAAGCATTTTCGGATCTCGGATTGCCCGTCTTTATCGACAACGATGCCAATTTGATGGGCTTGGGCGAAGTCACTTTCGGGGCAGGCCGGGGGTTATCCGATAGTGTGTTCTTAACAGTGGGAACCGGCATCGGGGGCGCTTTCTTCCTGAACGGCCGGCTTTACAGCGGGTACCGCAACCGGGGGGCCGAACCGGGCCACTTGATTATTCAAGGGAAAGATGGCAACCCTTGTAGTTGCGGAGCCTCAGGATGCCTCGAAGCCCATGCTTCCATAGGTGCCTTAATTACTTATTACCAGCAAGTACTGCACGAAAACAAACGGGAAATCCCGCTTCATATCGATGGAAAACTGATTGTAGCCCGCTATAGGGCACAGGAAAAAGAGGCGCGCCTCGCTATGGAAGAGCATTTCCGAAGCTTATCCATCGGCATAGCCAGTCTTATTCATCTATTCGCGCCGCAAAAAGTAATTGTCGGCGGAGGGATTTCCGAATCCGGAGCTTTTTATATTCAGCAGTTGCAGCGACGTGTACAGAGCCTTACCATGCCGGAAAGCGCCCGCTTCACGACCCTGGAGACTGCACATTTGGGAAATAAGGCAGGCTGCTTAGGGGCAGCCGCCCTCGTGTTCAACACTTGAATCTATTTAGTATGCATAAAAATAATTGGATTGTCATCCTGATCCTTTGCATTTGGTTCGTAATCTCGTTCGTTACGAACATCATAGGGCCTATCTTGCCGATGATTATCGATAGTTTCGGACTAAGTCTCACCTTAGCCGCTTTCCTGCCTTTTTCCTTCTTTCTGGCCTACGGCATCATGTCGATACCCGCCGGCATTCTTATCGAACGCTATGGAGGAAAAACATCCTTGTTGACGGCTTTCAGCCTGGCGTTTGCCGGAGCGACACTTTTTGTGTTATTCCCTACCTATCCGATAGTTTTAACATCCCTTTTTGCTATCGGACTGGGCATGGCCATGTTGCAGGTCATTATCTTACCGTTGATGCGCGAGGCAGGGGGAGAAAAGAAGTACGCATTCAACCAGGTATTGGCTCAAATCGTATTCGGAGCCGCCTCGTTTATCAGTCCTTTTATGGCCTCCGGACTGATAAGAAAGCTTGCGAGGGCAAACGAGGATAGTTTCTTTTTTATCCGGTTTCTCCAACATTGCACCTCCGAGCAATTATCCTGGAGCGCTCTGTACATGATTTTTACACTCGTATTCTTAATCATGTTGGTCATCATCTCATGGGCTAAATTCCCGAAAGTAAAATTGAAAGAAGAAGAAAAAAGCGGAACCTGCCAACACTATGAGGCTCTGTTCAAACAAAAGCAAGTCATTTTCTATTTTTTAGGAATTATCGCTTATGTAGGTACGGAACAAGGACTTGCCAATTGGATGAGTCTCTTTCTTTATCAATATCATGGGGTGAGTCCGGATAGTGCTGGCGCCGTTACAGTAGCCTGGTTCTGGGGCTGCATGTCAATCGGTTGTTTATTGGGACTGCTGATCGTGAAACTAATCGATTCAAAACTGATGTTACGGCTCTTCACCCTCCTGGCCATCCTTAACTTGGGCATTGCTCTTTTTGTTCCCGTCGCGTCAGTGGCCCGGATTGCTTTCGCCTGTTGCGGTTTTTCCATCTCCGTATTATTCTCCATTCTCTTCTCTTTAGCACTCAATTCCGTCACCAAATATCACGGTGCTTTTTCGGGCATTCTCTGCACAGGGATATTCGGGGGCGCTTTGATTCCCTTTATCATCGGATGGCTAGGGGATAGAATCGGATTACGGTACGGCATGTCTTTTATGTTTCTTACCTTAGGATATATTCTGAGCATTTCCTATTGGGCCAAGCCTCTAGTAAAAAACGAAACGACCGGTTGGAAAGAATGGATAAAACGAAAAAAGGAGTCAGTCCTTTCAGACTAACTCCTTTTCTACTTGCTAAAAACGGCGGCTACCTACTCTCCCACTGTTACGCAGTACCATCAGCGTGACGAGGCTTAACTTCT
>DBFJSK010000620.1:0-1787 GCA_048403675.1 Tannerellaceae bacterium
CCGCTTACCATCAGAACAACTTCATCGGCACGGGAAGCTATATATTGGTTGAACCAACCTTGTAAGTCGGTAAACTTACGTTGTACTTCATCCACGGCTACTCCTCCCATGCCCAGTTCGTTGGTCACAAAAAGATAACAGGCATCTTTTCGGGTAAACGCTTCGAATTCTTCTTTCAGCATCCGGAGCGTTTCTTCAACATCGCTGTCGTTATCGAAAAAGAAATTGGTACTCCACAACGTTACGCAATCTATCACGACCACACGGCCGGAAAGATCGTGGCGGCTCAGGTATTTTTCTTCTTCAATATTCGTCCATTCGGGGCCCCGGTCACGCTGGTGACGTTCTACGCGCTTCCTAAATTCTTCATCCCAGATGCGTGAAGTAGCTAAGTAGACCGGATTAGGAGCCAAGGAAAGTGCCAGCCGTTGGGCATATCCGCTTTTTCCGGAACGTTGGCCACCGGTAATGAGAACGATTTTCTTTTTCATCTCAGGCATAACGTTTAGATAAATAAACAGAGAACAACGAGAAGTCCCATTACCAGTTCGGTATTGCTATTCACGCGAATGGCTATTTTCATATCGTCGGTCGTAAAGGGCCGGGCATTCTTTCCGATATAAGGTTTTTCTACCGGTTGGCCGAAATAATCATGCGTACCTCCGAAGCGACAGTCGAGTATAGCGGCAAGAGCAGCCTCCGGATAACCTGAATTCGGACTGGCATGAGCCGGCCCGTATTCCTGGACAAAAGCGCGCTTATCCCACTTTCTTGCTACCAAGAGCATAAGATAGGCTGTCAGACGCGCCGGTATGAAATTGGCAATATCGTCCAATTGGGCAGCGGTCCGCCCGAATGCGCGGTATCGGTCGTTCTTGTATCCGATCATGGAATCGAGGGTATTGGTCATTTTGTATGCCATCATGCCTGGGAGTCCGGCAATAGCAAACCAAAACATCGGAGCTATTACTCCATCGCTCAGATTTTCGGCCAGAGTTTCTAGTGCGGCGGCTCGAATTTCCTGCGGGGAAAGACAGCTCGTATCGCGTCCTACGATCCGAGACACTTGCCGACGCCCTTCTTCCGTACTCCTATCAACCGCTTCGAATACAGCTTTTACCTCGTCGATCAGGGTTTTGCCGGCCAAGCAATAAAACACGCCGATACCGACTAAAAGAGCATAGAGATAAGGATGTATCCGGTCAGCAATTAGCAAAAGAGACTGGGTAAGCACATAAGTTATCGCTATCAGTCCAAGAGCAAAAAGGGCCCCTTTGATTACACGATCGTTTCCTTCATTGAATTTTTTTTCGCCGGCGGCAATCACCTTTCCGAACAACACCACTGGATGAAACCAGCCTTCGGGATCACCTAGCAAACGGTCGGCCAGCCAGCCACCGAGAAAAGGTATAATTTTTATCAGAGGAATAAAGGGGTATGTCCACCACATGGTCGTTTGTTATTATGAGAAGACAAACTTAGGATTAATTACCATTTTATCCAAAAATTTGCCCTAAGAAAAACAGTTCGAAGGAGAAATGAAAACCGAAGAACCGTTGAAAAAGGCGTCCTCGAAATACGAATATACGAACTACTATACACAAAGAAAGAAAACTGATTTTCCAAAAGGAACCATTCAAATCTATAAACCGGCTACGCTGCCCCTGTATAAAACGAAAAAAGGAGTCAGTCCTTTCAGACTAACTCCTTTTCTACTTGCTAAAAACGGCGGCTACCTACTCTCCCACTGTTACGCAGTACCATCAGCGTGACGAGGCTTAACTTCT
>DBFJSK010000621.1:0-3003 GCA_048403675.1 Tannerellaceae bacterium
GCGAAATATGGAATTTCGCTTCCTGAATTTGAAGAATATATTAATGTCATGTTGAGCGGAGAAGTGGTCAGCCAGGTCTACGACGAAGGGAAAAGTTTCGATCTGACCGTCAAAACTTCCGACGAAAGCCGGGCTACGATGGAAGAGATCGCCAATTTGATGATCGATGCCGGTGGCCGGAAAGTTCCTTTGAGTTATGTGGCCGACATCCGTTCGGTAAGTGGCCCGAACACGATCAATCGGGAAAACGTACAGCGTAAAATCGTAGTCAGCGCCAATGTGTCGGAACGCGATTTGCGCGGGGTTGTGAACGATATTCAACAAAAAGTCGCTGAAAATATCCAGTTGCCGGAAGGTTATCATATCGAGTATGGCGGCCAGTTCGAGAGCGAACAAGCGGCTAGCCGTACGTTGTTGTTTACTTCCTTTATGTCGCTGTTGGTTATCTTCCTGTTGTTGTATAACGAGTTCAAAAATGCGCGCGAGAGCGGAGTGATTTTGTTGAACCTGCCTCTGGCTCTTATCGGCGGCGTATTTATTCTTTGGTTTACCTCGGGAGAAATCAGTATTCCGGCCATTATCGGCTTTATTTCCCTCTTCGGAATAGCTACCCGCAACGGGATGTTGCTTATCAGTCATTATACCCAGCTCCGGAAAGAAGGATTAGGCTTGAAAGAAGCGGTGATGCAAGGCTCGCTCGATAGGTTGAACCCGATCTTGATGACGGCGCTGAGTTCTGCTCTGGCTTTGATTCCGTTGGCGCTGAACGGCGATCTGCCGGGAAATGAAATTCAGAGCCCGATGGCGACCGTTATTTTGGGTGGTTTGCTGACTTCTACCTTCCTCAACGGTTTTATTATCCCGATTGTTTATTTGTTGATGAATAAGAGCAAAGAGCAGTCTTTGTAAAAAGTACGAAAAATGAAAGCTTATCTGATTATAATCGCTTTAGCGTGCCTGGCAACCGGCACGCGGGCGCAATCTTCTGTGGCCGAAGTGCTGCGGGAGGTGGAGCAGAATAACAAGGAGTTGCAAGCCAACCAGCAACTTTCCGACGCCGGCAAATGGCAAGCCCGCACGGAAAATAATTTACCCGACCCTTCCGTATCGTATACCCATCAATACGGTAATAAAAGCGAATTGGGGGTGCAAGGCGAATTAGTGGCTTCCCAATCCTTCGATTTTCCGTTAGTGTACGCCCAGCGTCGCCAGTGGGTGAAAGCCAAATCTTCGGCTATCGATCATCAATATGGAGAAGTGCGTGAGCGTGTTTTGTTGCAGGCTAAGGAGGCTTGTCTCGATCTGATCTTATTGAACCAGCAAAAGCAATTGCTGGATATTCGCCGACAGAATGCCGAACAACTTTCAGCTTTGTATGAAATGCGCTTGCAAAATGGTGATGCGAATATTCTGGAAACGAATAAAATCAATCTCGAACTGCTGAATGCCAAAACCGAGGCGCGAATGAACGAGGCTGCCCGGGTTGCTAAATTGCAGGAGTTGGCGGCTTTGAACGGGGGCATCCCGGTCGCCTTTGCCGATACGGTATATAGTCCGATCGACCTCCCTCTTTCGTTCGACGAACTGCGGTTGGAGGCTATGCGTTCGAACGTACAACTCTTATCGCTCAAAAGCGAACAGGTGGCGGCCGAGCGCCAGATAGGCGTGAGCAAGGCCATGGGGTTGCCTGGTTTGGAGCTGGGATACCGTTTGAATACGGCGGCCGGCGGCGAGCGTTTTAATGGTTTTATCGTAGGTATCAGCGTGCCTTTGTTTTCCAACCGGCATAAAGTGCGCCAGGCCAAGGCTGAAAATCGTTCGGCCCGTCTGCAATTGGAAAATGCATCTTTTACGGTCGAAAACGAGCTTCAGACATTATATAATCAGGCTCTTAGCCTGAGAGCATCCATGGATGAATACGACCGGATTTTCCATACTCAGAATAACCTGGCGCTTTTGAACAAGGCAATCCAGGCCGGACAAATTTCGATGATCGAATATTTTGTGGACGTGACGACGTATTACCAGAGCATGCAGAATTATTTCAAGTTGCAGAATCAGTATCAAAAGGTCATGGCCCAACTTTATCGTTTCCGGCTTTAAGGAAAGAGCGGAAGAAAGTAGTTCGGACTTTTAGGTCAGTTTATCCCCGGAATTGAGGGTTATTTTTCTAGCATTCCCCTTTATCTTGTCTTTTTGCAAAGAGACAGGGTTAAGGGGAATCTTCATTTTGTTTTTGCTTATAGCTCATCTATTCAATTTCTTAGCTTCTTTTCAGTTTCTTCTCAGTTTCTTCTCAATTGCATTTCTTCCTCCGGAAATATACTTTTTGCTCTCAAAATTTGGAAGTAATGGGTATTTGTTTTACTTTTGCACTCAAATTAAGAAAACGAGATATTCCCTCAAAGAATATCCGATTTCATTGAAATATTGGAGAGGTGGCAGAGTGGTCGATTGCGGCGGTCTTGAAAACCGTTGAACCGCGAGGTTCCCGGGGTTCGAATCCCTGTCTCTCCGCAGAACCTACTGGACAAACAAGGACAGTAAGCGGACAAAAACCTACAAATCACTGATTTGTAGGTTTTTTTATTGCCTATAAGTCTTGTTTCCAAGACAACAAAAGGACGGGAAAAGACATAGTTTCGTTACTAAATCGTTACCTATTCCCTACCGACAAAAACGGTAACGATTTGTCCCGAAATGACCGCAGAAAGTCTGAATTTGTCTACCGTCTAACTGTCTCATGTTTAATAAGTTATTGTTGGTTTTGCAACTTAAAAATGTGAGGTTATGAAGAGCACGTTTAACTCTCGCCAGAAGTAGTTGTATTACAAGCAATTAAAGCACGAAAAGGATGCAATGGGTAACGATATAGAAATGAGCGAACTACTTTAGTTTACTGTGTTTTTCCATCGTTTCAAATAACTTGATTACAAAGATATAAATAATCGTTTAATCTATATTGCTAAATAAAATATATTTCTCTTGCAAAACTCTCAATTT
>DBFJSK010000622.1:0-1739 GCA_048403675.1 Tannerellaceae bacterium
AGTCGAACGACTACGCTTCGGGACTGGACATTTATAGAGACAGAGAGCCGATTGTTTAGATTTTGTCTATTAGAAATCGGCCAGAAATGTTTCCAACGACCGCTCGTCGGCGCTTGGCAGCAGCTCCTTTCGCAATCGCGACCGGCGTTTGTAGACGGCATCTTTCGTAACCGACAACAGGCGCATGATTTCTTCCACCGAAAAACCGGCTTTCAGCAGGCAGCAGAAACGTACGGCGTCTTCCGTAAGGGACGGATCAGCGGCTTGCAGACGCAGGGTGAAATCGTCGTAGGCAATATCGATAAGGGTAATGAGTTCTTTCCATTCGGCCTCCGAAAAAAAGGCCGGGGAGCCGCTGGCGAGTTTGTGTTGCTTTACAGCGTCCAACTGATGAATGAGGTAACGGGCCAGGCGGTTTTTCTTTTCGATCAGCAAAGCGATGTCGGCGCGACGTTTCCATTCAGCCTGGTGACGGTAAAGGGACAAGGCTTTTTTTTGTTCGCTCAGCAGTCGGTTCGCCAGGCTGCACTCGCGACGGAGTGCCACCCGCTCGCGGTAACATCGAACGAATAAACACAGGGCTAGAAGAAAAAGGCATACGTAGACAGCATGCGCAGGGAAAAGGGCCTCGTCGGGCGTATTTTCCATTGGGTAGGAAGTAAGAAAAAGTGCCGGCAAGAATCCGGGAAGGGTTGGGGGACGGTGTTTGCAAAGAAAATATTTCATAGTTATGTGTTAGGAATATCTGTAAAAACGAAAGGCGACTTTTGGAAACGGGAGGCGACTTTTGGAAAAAGGAGCCGGCTCCCGCGGAGCAAAGCGAGTGGCGCCGAGAAGGGGTGCGTACCGGCTTTACTCTTTTTTCTTCAATTACTCTTTTTTCTTCCGGATCAGATCGCGCCAGACGGCTTTGATAAATCCGCTGCCGTAGCCTGTCAACTGGAAGAAAGAGGCTATGACCGAATACAGGGCCACTTTCAGGTTTTTATTTTTCCAGAGGGAATCGAAAAATAAAATGAGCATGTAGCAGGCCAGCAGATAGAGCGCGGCCGGAAAAAAGAGGGAGACGAGCAAGAGGGCCCCTAAGCCTATCGTAAAGGCGGCGGGCAAGCAATGAACGAGCTTGAGGGAACCGGGGTATTTCCGGTATAAGGCAATGCGGGCTTCCCCGGAATGTTGCACCTGACGGAAAAATTGCCGGAAACTGGTTCGCCGTTTATGGTAGACCCAGGCCTCGGGAAAATAACAGCAGGTGTAACCGCCTTCGAAAATCCGGATGCTGAAATCGATGTCTTCGCCGTAACGCATGTTGGAAAATCCGCTTAGGGCGGCGTATACTTCGCGTTTGACGCCCATATTGAAGCTGCGCGGATAAAACTTATCGAGTTTTTTCCGGCTGCCGCGAATGCCGCCGGTGGTGAAGAAAGAAGTCATGGCATAATTGATGGCTTTCTGGATGGTGGAGAAATCGGGATGGGCCCGGTCGGCTCCTCCGAAAGCATCGGCCCGGTACCGGCTAATCGAACGATCGACATTTTCCAGGTACCCAGGGGGTAGAACGCAGTCGGAATCCAGGATGATGAGGTATTCCGACCGGCTTTGCGAAGCGCCGTAGTTCCGGGCGCCTCCGGGGCCGCGGTTGTCGATGTAAAAATAGCGGACAGCCAGCCGGTCGGCATAGCGTTCGACTACTTCTTTACAGGGGATCGACGAGCCGTCTTCCACTATCAGTATTTCGG
>DBFJSK010000623.1:0-5582 GCA_048403675.1 Tannerellaceae bacterium
CTTAAAGATTATAAGCAAAAACCAGCCTGCCCCCTTTAAATTATAAGCATATACCAAATAAATAAACAAAGAGAGGAAGAAAAAGGTTATATCATATCACAACGACGTATATTTGTACCATAAACAAGCAAAAGGTTATCATAAATAAAGTAAAAAAGATAAAATGATAAACAAAATCAAATTTACGAAGATGCAGGGAGCCGGCAACGATTACATCTATGTCAATACAATGGTCTATCCGTTGGCCCATCCCGAAGAGCTGGCTGTAAAATGGAGTGCGCCGCATACCGGCATCGGATCGGACGGTTTGGTTTTGATCGGCAACTCCAGTATTGCCGATTTCAGCATGCGCATCTTCAATGCTGACGGTTCCGAAGCAGCCATGTGCGGAAACGCCTCCCGCTGCATCGGAAAATATGTATACGAAAAAGGGCTGACGGCTAAAAAAGCAATCACGCTCGAAACGCCGTCAGGCATCAAAACGCTGCAACTACATGTAGCCCGCGGCAAAGTAGAAGAAGTAACGGTCGATATGGGACAACCCCGCATCGGCCCCATCGCCCTGGAACTGGAAGCAGAAGGACACCTCTATACCGGTACGGTTGTCTCGATGGGTAACCCCCATTTGGTTATCTTTGTAGAAGCGCTGGAAAAGATCGACCTGGCTGTCGAAGGCCCGCGCCTGGAACATCATTCCCTTTTCCCCGACCGTACGAACGTAGAGTTCGTACAAATACGCAGCCCGGAAGAAATCCGGATGCGGGTATGGGAACGAGGCTCCGGCCTTACGCAAGCCTGCGGCACCGGAGCCTCGGCCGCAGCCGTAGCCAGCGTGGTAAACGGAAAAACCGGCCGTCTGGTGAAAGTGGTGATGGACGGAGGCGCCCTGAAAATCCGGTGGGACAAAGATACCAGCCTGGTTTATATGACCGGCGACGCGATAGAAGTATTCGAAGGCACCCTCTCCTACCCCTAGCAAGAGAAGTCCTTGTGCAGCCCCCTCGACCGCAAGACGGCCGACCCGGAAACGGCCCGCAAGCGACGACAATAAGCAACGACGATAAGCAACACAACTAAAAAAACAACTCCCCCACCTATGGCACTTATCAACGAACATTTCCTGAAATTACAAAACAACTACCTGTTTTCGGATATTGCGAAAAAAGTAAACAGTTTCAAAGTAACCCACCCCAAAGCCAAAATAATCCGGATGGGCATCGGCGACGTCACCCGGCCCCTGGCCCCGGCCGTCGTCGAAGCCATGCATAAAGCCGTCGACGAGATGGCCTCAGCCGACACCTTCCGCGGCTACGGCCCCGAACAAGGTTATCCCTTTCTGATCGATGCCATTATCAAGCACGACTATGCCAGCCGGGGCGTCACCCTCGAACCGGGCGAAATATTCGTCAACGACGGAGCAAAAAGCGACTGCGGAAACATCGGCGACCTGCTGCGCCACGATAACAGCATCGGCGTAACCGACCCCGTTTACCCCGCCTATATCGATTCGAACGTCCTCGGCGGACGCACCGGCCAGCTCGAAAACGGAAAGTGGAGCGACGTGGTCTATATCCCCTGCACGGCCGAGAATCAGTTCATCCCCGCCCTGCCCGCACGTCGGGTAGATATTCTTTACCTCTGTTACCCCAACAACCCCACCGGTACGACCCTCACCAAAGAAGAACTGAAAAAATGGGTGAATTACGCCCTGGCCCACGATGTACTGATCATGTACGACTCCGCTTACGAAGCCTACATCCAACACCCCGATATTCCCCATTCCATCTATGAAATCAAAGGAGCCAAAAAAGTAGCGATCGAATTCCGCAGCTTTTCGAAGACGGCCGGATTCACCGGCGTCCGATGCGGATATACCGTCGTTCCGAAAGAATTGAACGCCTTTACGCTAGACGGCCAGCAGGTCGCTTTAAACAAGCTCTGGAACCGCCGCCAATGTACCAAATTCAACGGAACCAGCTACATCACCCAGCGCGGAGCCGAAGCCGTTTATTCGGCCGCCGGCCAAGCACAAATCCAAGCCACTATCCGGTATTACATGGAAAATGCCCAGATCATGAAAGAGGGATTGGAAAGCTGCCGTCTGGAAGTATACGGAGGTACCGACGCACCTTATCTTTGGGTGAAAACGCCCCACGGCTTATCCTCCTGGAAATTTTTCGATAAGCTGCTTTACGAAGTGCATATCGTCGGCACCCCCGGCGTAGGATTCGGCCCCAGCGGCGAAGGCTACCTACGGCTGACCGCCTTCGGCGACCGGAACGATACGATAGAAGCCATCAGCCGGCTGAAAAAGTGGTTAGTCTAAAAAAAGTATGCGTCCGGAATAAATAAAATACCTATCTTTGAAGGCCCGGACGCCGCCTGCGTGCACGCACATCGCAGCCCTTACCCGTCGGAGCGCAATGAACGACAACTCAGCAAACAATTCACACCTATGATGAAACACGGATTCGTCAAAGTAGCCGCCGCCACTCCCCACGTGGAAGTAGCCGATTGCGCCTACAATATCACCCGTATCGAAGCCTTGATGCGGAAAGCCGCCGCCCAAGGCGTAGAATGTATCGTTTTCCCCGAATTAGCCGTCACCGGCTACACCTGCCTCGACCTTTTCGGACACCCACTGTTGCTCAGCCAAGCTGAAAAGGCCCTGTTGCAACTGGTAGAACAAACCCGCGATCTGGATCTGTTCACCCTGGTAGGCGTACCCCTCATAGCCGGCAACCAATTGATAAACGCCGCCGCCTGCTTCCAAAAAGGACGCCTGCTCGGCATCGTACCCAAAACCCATATCCCCAATTACAAAGAATTCCAGGAAGCCCGCTGGTTCACCTCCGCCCTCGATCTGCAAGCCAAAGAGATCCGGATCGGAGACCACCTCTATCCGGTGGATTCCCGACTCCTCTTTACCTCCGGACGGCTCACCATCGGAGCCGAAATCTGCGAAGACCTCTGGATGCCGATCCCGCCCAGCTCCCATCTGGCCCTTTCCGGCGCCAACCTCCTTTTCAACCTCTCGGCCAGCAACGAACTCATCGGCAAACATGCTTACCGCCGCCAGCTTGTCGCCCAACAATCCGCCCGCTGCATTGCCGGGTATGTATACGCTTCCTCCGGGTGGGGAGAATCCACCACCGACCTGGTATTCTCGGGTAGCGCGCTCATCGCCGAAAACGGCTCCATCCTGGCCGAATCGGAACGCTTTTCGATGAACGAACAACTCACCATCAGCGAAATAGACATCGACAATCTGCAACACGACCGGCTCGTCACCACCAGCTTTATGAAATCGGCTCCGCAGCCCGCAGCCGACGCGCCCGCACCGATTCCTTTCGAACGCCCCCGCTACGACGGAGAAATCGCCCAAACCCTCACCCGCCCCGTCGATGCGCACCCCTTCACCCCGAAAGGCGACGCCCTGGCCGCCCGTTGCGAAGAAATTTTCCATATCCAGGTAGCCGGCCTGGCCAAACGCCTCCGGCACACCCACGCACAAACCGCCGTAATCGGCATCTCGGGCGGTCTGGATTCCACGCTGGCCCTGCTCGTTACAGCCATGACCTTCGATGCGCTCGGCATGGCCCGCGATCGCATCATCGGCGTCACGATGCCCGGTTTCGGCACCACCGACCGTACCTATACCAACGCCCTCGACCTGATGCGTTCGCTAGGCGTCAGCTTCCGGGAAATCCCGATCAAAGCCGCCTGCCTGCAACATTTTGCGGATATCGGCCACGATCCGTCGGTTCACGACGTCACCTACGAAAACAGCCAAGCCCGCGAACGCACACAGATCCTGATGGACGTTGCCAACCGGGAAAACGGCCTGGTGATCGGCACCGGCGACCTCTCCGAACTGGCCTTAGGCTGGGCCACCTACAACGGCGACCATATGTCGATGTACGGTGTAAACGCCAGCGTGCCGAAAACACTCGTCAAATACCTGGTTGCCTGGGTAGCCGATCATAAAGTAGACGAAGCCTCGCGACGCACCTTGCTCGACATTGTCGATACGCCCATCAGCCCGGAATTGATTCCGGCCGACGAACACGGGAACATCAAACAAAAAACGGAAGACCTGGTAGGCCCCTACGAGCTACACGATTTCTTCCTGTATCATTTCCTGCGGTTCGGCGCCTGCCCGGCCAAAATCTATTTCCTGGCTACGCTTGCATTCCGCCACACATACACCCCCGAGGTGATTAAGAAATGGCTGTATACTTTTTTCCGCCGTTTTTTCCAACAGCAATTCAAACGGAGCTGTTTGCCCGACGGCGCCAAGGTAGGCACTGTCAGCCTTTCCCCCCGCGGCGACTGGCGAATGCCCAGCGACGCGTCGGCCGCCCTCTGGCTGAAAGAAATCGAAGCGCTCTAAGCGGACGGGCGATTCCCCCGCCCGGGGCCAGGGAGTTCCCTCACATCCCTCGGGGGCGGCTCCTTCCTCCGAAGCCAAGGTAGCTGCCCACACCGGGGATTCCCCTCAAGCCGAACCCTGCGAACCGATAAAAAAACGCCGGTCAGCCTTTCCCAGGCGCCGGCGTTGAACATAAAAAAAACGGGAGACGACGCTTCGCCCCCCGCTTTCCTACTTAAACTACATAAAACACTTAAAAGAACAAACTTTCGTTTATTATATGATTGAATAGCGGATTGTCAGAATGCCAGACCGAGGCGGATACCCCAGTTGTTCAACCCTTTCACATGATAAGTTAACACCTCACCCTTATTGGTGGCATAGTTGTAATAAGCCGATACATGCACACCGAAACGGCGTTCGGGCGTAAAGAAAATATTCA
The DNA here is from genome assembly GCA_048403675.1 of Tannerellaceae bacterium. GTDB lineage: Bacteria > Bacteroidota > Bacteroidia > Bacteroidales > Tannerellaceae > Parabacteroides. Next base: position 4,815 of record DBFJSK010000623.1, read on the forward strand.
TACCCACTTCCGGGCCTACCAGGAAACCCCAGTTGCGGTCGTATACTTTCAGCACGTTCATGTAGGTCGACATTTCGCTGTAGCTGGCCCCCAATTCAACGGCGGCATACGGTTCGAACAAACCGGTACGGTTGAACGTATACCGGAGCACTGCACCGAAAGGCAACTGGAAGATAGAATGCTGCTGATCGGAAGTAATATCCGAAGTCCCGCTTACGGGAAGCGTCTGCCGATCGATGTATTTATTATTGGTGTGATAAGAAAGGAACAAACCCAGCGAGAAGTTCGGAACCATATAATATCCACCTTCGAAGTGAGCACCCCAACCACTGGTTTTATTTGCAAAATCGTGGCTGAACGGCGAGTTGACCTGCCAGTCGGCATTAAAATACATATTCTGTACCACCTGGGCGCCAACCAGAGACGGCATCGCTAAACAGGCAATAAGTAAAGCGATTAATTTTAATGATTTATTTATCTTTTTCATAGAACCCAAAATTTTAATTATTCGCGTTAATTATTTCTGAATATACGGAGACTGTACGAACGCCTGATCGATGGCGCGTACGGAAAGTTGGATATTCAAATTATCCGATCCGGATATTAAGCCCGTCATATAAGCAGTCCAGATCACCGGCAATTTCGTTTCGGAAGCTTGCGTTACCGGAGCTTTCAGATTAATCATTTCCGCCAACAGCGAACCTACGCTATAGCTATACACCACGGGGTACGGATAATACCAGTTATTCCAATACGGTCCCCAATAAC
>DBFJSK010000624.1:0-3008 GCA_048403675.1 Tannerellaceae bacterium
GTCCAACCGGCGGGCGCTTTCGATTTTTTCAAAATCGATACCTCCCTGAAAGACACCGTCGGACAAGACCTGCGTCACCCGGCTGATGTCGCGCGCGCCGCTATAAGGTTCGTTGTTGAGCTTGTCATAAAGGGAATTGGCCCGGTTATAGGGCACTCCCTGGCTATTTCCGGCTGTAGGAGTGATAGCCGGATTGCTGATTACGTCGGGCTCGCCCAAGTCGGAAAAGGCCACAATATTCCGGGCCTGGTCGTAGTTTCCGCGCTTGTTGGTAACCCATACTTCCACCCGGTTGATCGTCACCTTACTGTTTATATAAGGCAGATTCGCCATGCCTTCGTCGTAATGATCGTAGAAATAATGCGAGAGGAAGAAGTGCCGGTTCTCGTCGTACTGATCGACGGTCAGTTCGAAAGGTTTCGTCTGGACGCCGCCCTTCGAGCTAACGGTTTTCGATTCCGATTCCTGCTGTGCGAACAAAGCGTTAACCCGGAGTTTGCCGAATTGCAGATCGGCTTTCATGCCGAACAAGGCAGCTCCTCCGCTGATAAGGGAGTTGCTGGTGGTCATGCTCACATTTCCCGCTTCAAGAGATTTGATGATCTCGTCTTCCTCGCCGGTATAGGCCAGTTTCAGCCGTTTCGAATCGAAGTCGAAAGAAGTTTCCGTATTATAATCCATCCCGAAGTTCACTTTCGAACCGACCGAGGCTTGTACATTCAGTTGGACAGTTTCATCAAAATTAAAGAAAGTACGGGTACGGGCGCGTTCGGGCAACGACGGGTTTTGCTGACTGGTTCGTTTCAACCCCATCGTCACTTCGGCCGAACCCTGGGTTTTCACGCGTACGCCGCCGGGGCCGAAAATGCGTTCGGCCGGCCCGATGCCGAACTGAATATCGGAAAGGTTGAATTGCTTGTCGGCCGCTTTCTGAAATTCCTCTTCGTTTTTCTGGCGGAAATAAGAACGCAACGATTGCTGCATACTGTAATCCTGGTATTCTTCGGGGGTCAGCGTCATGGGCGTGCCAATCACCATATCCCCCAATTTGGTACGCACCACATAGGTATTCGTCCGCAGGTCGTAATCGATCGTCGTGCGCACGTTGTCGGGATCATGCAAGTCGGCCGGCGATTGGCGTACAATATCTTCGTAAGCTTCCGGCGTGGTTTTAGCGACCGGATACCGGGGCGGAATCGTATCATCAGGCATCTCCAGTTCTTCTACCTCAGGCAACACCGCCGTATAGCTCAGATAATCGGCATTGAGCGAATACAAGCCGATTCCGAACAGAAGCAAGAAAGTCCAAAGAATGTATTTTACGATTTTTTTTCTCATTGTTTACGTTAATTGCAAGGTAGATAGCGTACAGCGGCCAGCGTTCGTTACAACATGCGAAGCGCGGTTTTAATAACCTGTTCCACCGCCAGCAGAGGGGAAGTTTTCAAAATAGCGGCCACAGCTTTTTGCGAAGCGGCTTTCTGAAAACCCAACATCACCAGGGCAGAAACCGCCTCTTCGGCTACTACGCCGCCGTCCGGTATTCCTCCGGCAGCCGCCAGGGCATTTCCTACTCCCTCCAAGGGCTTTACTTTGTTTTTCAGGTCCACCAATATGCGTTGAGCCGTCTTCAAACCGATGCCTTTTACAGCGGTCAGGGCGGCTTCATTCTTTGAAGCGATCACTTGGATCAATTCGCGGGGAGGTAAAGAAGAAAGGATCATCCGCGCGGTATTCGGCCCGACGCCGGATACCGAGGTAAGCAACAGGAAGAGTTCGCGTTCAGCCTTTTCGGCAAATCCGAAAAGCAAATGAGCATCCTCGCGAATCACCTCGTAGACGTAAATTTTCCCGGCCGGCTTACCGTTAAAAGCGCTGTATGTATTCAGGGAAATATTCAGTTCGTAGCCCACTCCTCCACATTCCATAATCATCCGGGCAGGCGTAAGTTCCACAATGTCACCCCTTAAATATTCTATCATCGGTGTCTCAACTTAGTATTCGTACCTATTATAACGTAAAATCAGGCAAAAGCGTATATGTGGCGATAAGAAAAATACGGCCGGCCTTCTACTGCCGGCCGGGGAAGGGCACCTCGAAAGTCTCGAAACAACCCCGGTCTTGCAGAGTAACATAACACCGGCGGTTGCCCCGCCCTCCGAACGTCAGGTTGGAAGGCTTCTTCCCTTTCAGTCTTATTTCACGGATCAACCGTCCCTCCGGATCGATTACGGCTACCGTTCCTTTTTCGTACCGGCAAATATACAGGTTCCCTTTTACATCCGAACGAATCCCATCCATCCCGTACCCTTCGAACGTATGGAAGAGCCGTTTACCGGTCAAGGTTCCGTCGGGGCGGATCGCATAAGCCCATACTTGCCGCTGCACCGATTCGCCGACATACAACGTTTTTCCATCCGGGCTTACTTCAATCCCGTTGGTCGTGCCCATATCGGTTTCGAGCCGTACGATCGCGCCGTCGGGCCGAATCAGCCAAAGCTGCCCTTTCGCATGTGCCCAGTCGGGATCACTGGCATACAGATTCCCGCTGGGCGCCAACGCCAAGTCGTTGGGCTGGAACATCCGGGGCTCGTGTACGAAAACGGTTATCTCGCGGGTTCGGGGAGAAATTTTCAAGATGTTATGCCCGGTATAATCAGCCACATACAATTGGCCGTCGGCTCCGATACGGATACCGTTGCCCGTCGATCCGGCAGGTAATTCTACCCAACACCGGTGCGTCCCGTCCGGACTTACGCAGCCGATCGTGCCTTCCTTGCCGTAATTGACGGCATAAATAGTCCCCTCTCGATCGGTGGCCGGCCCTTCGATACCCGAAGTAAAAGTGCCTTCGGGAAGCCAATCCGTAGTTTCCACGTTTTCAGCTACCTGGGCCACCAAGGGAAAAAAAGAGAAGAAAGTACAAAATATCGGGCTTAAAGCCATTCGCCAGTTCATGATCGATCGGTTTTATTGTTTCGAGGTTATTGTTTCCAGAATCCGGGTAC
>DBFJSK010000625.1:0-2055 GCA_048403675.1 Tannerellaceae bacterium
ACAAAGGTTTGCATATGATTAACTTTATCAGACCTTTGTTTGAACCGATGCCTGTACCCCACCCGTTTAAGGAACGGGAAAAGCCTGTGCCTGCTCCGGTAGAACGTACTGGCAGACCATACACATTTAAGGAGAGGAAACTTACCGTTTCCGAACAGGAATACTGGCAACCATACGGCATAGCCCCTGAAATACTGGAACAGTATAAGGTCTGTTCAGTGGTTCGGTTCCAAAGTGAAAATGCAGAGGGCAATCCGTTTTCTTATTCTTCCTCTAAGGAAGAACCTATTTACGGAGATACCCAGCCGCATCGATCTGCACTAGTCTGATAGGCTTGATTAGATGTGTTTTGGTTGAGTTTTGCTAGTAATTGATGCAAATTTTCTATTTTTTTTGAGCCGGTGCGGGTATCTTTGTGCGCAGCATGAGAAACATTAAAAAAAAGTTGTGATGAAGAAATTTTTTATGGTATCGTTAGCGCTCGTTTCGCTGGCGACTACGGCTTGGGGCCAATGGAAACCCGCCGGCGAGAAAATCAGAACAAGTTGGGCGGAAACGATCGACCCGGCCCGGGTACTGCCCGAATACCCCCGGCCCATTATGGAACGGGCCGCCTGGAAGAATTTGAACGGACTGTGGGAATATACCCTTACCGATCGTAACGCTACCCGGCCGCAGAAAGCCGACGGGCAGATCCTGGTGCCGTTTGCCGCGGAGTCGTCGCTTTCCGGCGTAGGAAAACGCGTGGGAGACGATAAGGCACTTTGGTATAACCGTTCGTTCGAGGTTCCCGCCGCCTGGAAAAACAACCATGTATTGCTGCATTTCGGGGCGGTAGACTGGCAGACGGACGTCTGGGTGAATGATATTAAAGTAGGCAGCCATACGGGCGGCTATACCCCTTTCTCGTTCGACATTACGGCAGCCCTGCAAAGCAAAGGCAGCAACCGGCTTACGGTGCGGGTATGGGACCCCACCGACCGCGGGTATCAGCCGCGCGGCAAGCAGGTGAGCTGTCCGGAAGGGATTTGGTATACGCCCGTCACGGGAATCTGGCAAACGGTCTGGATCGAACCGGTGGCCGAGCGGCACATCAGCAGTCTGAAAATTACGCCGGATATAGACCGGCATCTGCTCACGGTAGACGCAGCCTTGGCAGGAGCTTCGGCCTCGTCGGTAGTGGAAGTAAAGGTGCTGGATAACGACCGGCTGGTGGCGACGGGCCAGAGCATCAACCGACAGCCCGTAGCGGTGGAGATGCCCGCGGATGCGAAGCTGTGGAGCCCCGATTCCCCCTTCTTGTATACACTGAAAGTAGCCTTGAAAGAGGGAAATAAAGTGATCGACGAGGTAAATAGTTATGCAGCCATGCGCAAATTCAGCACCCTGCGGGATGCAAAAGGCATCGTACGCCTTTGTTTGAATAACCGGCCCCTGTTCCAGTTCGGGCCGCTCGATCAGGGCTGGTGGCCCGACGGCTTGTATACGGCTCCTTCGGACGAGGCCCTGGCCTACGATCTGCATAAAACGAAGGATTTCGGCTTCAATATGATCCGCAAACATATCAAGGTGGAACCGGCGCGCTGGTATACGCATTGCGACAGGCTGGGCCTCATTGTCTGGCAGGATATGCCCAGCGGCGACCGGAACCCCGAATGGCAGCATCACCAGTATTTTAATGGAACGGAAATGAAGCGGTCGCCGGAATCGGAGGCTTGTTACCGGAAGGAGTGGAAGGAGATCATCGATTGTTTGTATTCGTATCCTTGCATCGGAACGTGGATTCCGTTCAACGAAGCGTGGGGACAATTCAAGTCGTCCGAGATTGCGGCTTGGACGAAAGCTTACGATCCGTCGCGATTGGTGAACCCGGCCAGCGGGGGCAACCATTATGCGGCGGGGGATATGCTCGATTTGCACAATTACCCGGCGCCTGATATGTATTTGTACGACGCATCCCGGGCCAATGTGCTGGGTGAATACGGCGGCATCGGCCTGGCCTTGAAAGCGCATCTGTGGGAACCGGATCGCAATTGGGGGTATGTGCAGTTTAAT
>DBFJSK010000626.1:0-2049 GCA_048403675.1 Tannerellaceae bacterium
CCTGTTTTAAAAAATAAAAGTAGTGTAAAAAAAAGCGCCGATCGACCGGCAACGCATCCAAAAACGAGTCCGGCCTTTATTTTAAGATCGCCTCGATAGCCTCCAGCTCGCTCTCTGAAAACTCCGGATGCTCCAAAGCCTTCAAGTTATCGAGCAACTGACGGGAGGAACTCGCGCCCACCAGCACGCTCGTCACCCGCTTATCCTTCAGCAACCACGCCAGCGCCATGCCAGCCAAGGACTGCCCCCTGGCCGCAGCCAGCTCGTTTAAGAGGCGCGCCTTCTCCACCGCCGCGACCGTCACCTGGGAAACCTGCAAATGACCGGTAGGGCGCGCCGCCCGCGATCCGGCGGGGATACCCTGCAAATATTTATCCGTGAGCAAACCTTGTGCCAACGGAGAGAAAGCGATCAGGCCCACACCCTGCCGGTGAAGCAACGGCAACAAATCAGGCTCCGTCCAGCGGTCGAACATCGAGTAACGCGCCTGGTGAATCAGACAGGGTACTGCCTCGTGGCGAAGCACCTGGAGAGCGGCCTCCGTTTGGGCGGCCGTATAATTGGAAATACCGACATACAACGCCTTTCCCCGCCGCACCACATCGGCCAGCGCCCCCATCGTTTCTTCGATCGGCGTTGCGGGATCGGGCCGGTGAGAATAAAAAATATCCACATAATCAAGCCCCATCCGGCGCAAGCTCTGATCGAGACTTGCCATCAAATATTTCCGGCTTCCCCAGTTCCCATACGGGCCGGGCCACATATCGTAGCCCGCTTTGGTAGAGATAACCAATTCATCCCGGTATGCGCCCAAGCCTTTTTTCAGGATACGCCCGAAATTCTCCTCGGCCGAACCGTAAGGGGGACCGTAATTATTGGCCAGGTCGAAATGCGTAATGCCCCGGTCGAAAGCGGTATAAGCCATCTGAAGAGCGTTTTCGAATACATCCACTCCCCCGAAATTATGCCATAATCCCAGTGAAATGGCGGGAAGCAGTAGCCCGCTCCGACCCGTGCGGCGGTAGGGCATGCCCCCATAACGATTGGCGTCGGCCCGGTAAGTTTCCATGCGTATCTGTCTTTAGCGATTGATTGATCCGTGTCGTTTTTTTCCCGAAAGCGATTCGGTTCGACAGACAAAGATAAAAAGATTTCCGGATGTAAGGGGAAAAACCGCCATTTCCTTTGCAGCCGCACCCGGCCCCGCCCCCCCAGGCCGATTTCCGTCGTTTTCGGCGCTTCCTACCGGATTTCAATTTGTTCCACCGGTTCGACCTGTTCCTTATCCAACGGATGGCTCTGGTATTTCACCTTTTGGAAATCGATCCGTTTCAAATCGATGCAACGCAGCGTACTGTTGTAAGCCGTGCGGTAATAAATACGCCGGTGCGTCATATCGGTAGCCGTCGTCCATTGCGTAGCGCTGGGAATGTCGGGCACTTTGCCGGCCGCATGCTCGATACCGATCGGAATATCGAAATTATTCAAGATATGAAAACATTGCAACACCGTTTCGTAACCCGTAGCCAGCCGGGGAGCGGTCGCCTTATAAAAAGCCGCGCGCACAAAACGCGAGGGCGGCGTCACATCTCCCGGAATACCCAGAAAACCCGAACCGGCCCCGAAAGCCCGCAGCGTAATCCCGGCCAAAGCATGCGGCTCAGCGCCGCCGGGATACAGATTCACATAATTATTCAAGTTAGTCACCTGCCAGGGAAAGCCGGGCGAATTCGTCAGGACGCCCACCTCGTTGTCATAAAAGTGAACCACGCCCTGCACAATCTCCAGCACCACCTGCCGGCCCGACGCATCCGCAATACGCCAATGTACGGTAGAAGTGGCTCCCGGGGAATCGACCGACACGATGCGCACCTGCCCGATCCCCTGCTTTACCTGCTCGACAGTGGCAAAACGGGCGAGCATCCAACTGACCACCTGCAAATCGGCCAAAGTCTTCCCACTCTCCGCCGCTTCATAAGGCAGGTAACTGCCGTAGCGGGGAAAATAAAACAATCCGGCCGAAAGCCCCGCTTCATTCACTCCTTCGGC
>DBFJSK010000627.1:0-11422 GCA_048403675.1 Tannerellaceae bacterium
CCAGAATCCAGCTCAATCCCAACGAAACGGCCAAGACGATAAACAACGGTTTGACGATTTCGGCTACCGAAGCGGGCGCCAGGTACATCGGAAGGAAGGAGCACACGGCGATAAAAGTAGCGCCTAACAAGGCCCATTGGGGTTTGGTGGCTCCTTCGATCAGGGCTTGGTAGCGCGAAAGGCCGCGTTTGATTCCGACCTGGGCGTTGTCGGTCACCACGATCGCATTATCCACCAGCATGCCCATCGCAATGATAAAGGCGGCCAGCGAGGTACGGTTGAGGCCCACCCCCCAGATCAGCATGATAAGCAGGGTACCGCCTACTGAAAAGAGCAGCGAACTGCCCACCAGCATGCCGGCCCGGGAACCCATGACGATAAAGATGACGACAATAACGATCAGCAAGGACTCCAAAAGATTGATAATAAAACCGTTGTTGGCTTCGTCGGCAATCTTGTTTTCCGGATAGATAGTTTTCAATTCCATGCCGACCGGGAAAAGAGGCTCCATTTCCGCCAACCGGTCGGATACGGCATTTCCTACCGCTACCACGTCGTCCTTGGCGCCGGTAGCGACACCGATGCCGATGGCCCGTTTGCCGTCTACGCGCATCAGGTTGGAGGGCGGATCGACGTAGCCTCGTTCTACGATGGCGATATCGCCCAGGCGCACTTCGCCGCCGCCTTTGGTGACGATCAATTGATCTTTGATGTCCTGGATGTCTTTATAGATACCTTCGGCGCGTACTTTGAGTTGATAGGTTCCGGTGCTGACTTCCCCTGTGTTCACCAACAGGTTCTGGGTTTGCAAAACTTGCTGGATCGAGTTGGGATCGATGCCGAGATTGGCCAGTTTGGGCACGGAGATCCGTACGTTCACTACCTGGGTTTGTTCGGCAAACAGGTATACTTTCTGTACGCCGGGAATGGGGGTCAATTGGGTTTTGATCTTCTGGGCCCAGTCGCGCATATCGTCGTAGGTGAATCCTTCGTCGGCGGTCAGGGCGTAGTAGATACCGAACACATCCCCGAAATCGTCGCTTACGTTGATGGCGGACGTGCCGCTCGGCAGACGGGGCTGGATGTTGCTTACTTTCCGGCGCAGTTCGTCCCATTTCACGGGCATATAGTCGGGATCGAGCGTGGGTTGCAACTCGATGGTGATTTTCGACATCCCGAAGTAGGATTCCGATTTGATCTGGAGTACGTCCGACATCGACTGGATTTCACGTTCGATGGGTTCGGTGACCAGTTTTTCTACCTCCAGCGGGGTGGCGCCGGGGTATTGGGTAACCAATACGGCTTGTTTGATAACGAAGGGAGCGTCTTCTTTCTTGGGTAGCTTGAAGAAAGAATAAATCCCTCCGATCAGCATCACGGCCAGAAAGAAGTAGATAATTTTCTTATTCTCTAAGGAATATTTTGGAATATTCATTGTTTATTTCTCCTTAATCGGTTAATACTTTTACCTGTTGTCCGTCTACCAAACGGGTAGCGCCGGCCGAAACGACCCGGTCGCCGGCTTTCAGGCCTTCGGTGACGACGACGTTGTCTTTCCCTACCAGTTCCACTTCTTTGATAAGGCGTTGCTCTACTTTTTCTGTTGCGGTATTGTATACGAATACGAATTTGTCATCGTTCGATTCGCTGGCAACGACGGCGGAAATAGGAACCAGCACGGCGCCTTCGTTGAAGCTCTGGCTTTCGATATTGAGGATGACGCGGCAGGAGAACCCGACGGCTACTTTGTATTTATCGAGATTGAACCGGGGATCGTCGATGTAAAGGAATACGGGTACGCCCGAACCGTCGGGAGAGGCCTCCACATATTCTTTCACCTTGGCCTTGAAACGGATACCTTTGTAATTGTCGAATTCTACATAAACAGAGTAGGGCGTGGAAAAATAGACGATGTTCGTTTCAGGCATCGTAAATTGCACTTGCAATTTACTGGGGTTAATCAAGCAAACGATGGCCTGGCCGGTTTGCACCTTCTGGTAATTTTCCACGTATTTTTTCTGGATAAATCCGTCGAAAGGAGCGCGGAGTTTGGTTTGTGCCAATTGGTTTTGGGCATATTCGAAAGCGGCTTTGGCATTCGAATAGGAGGCTTCGGTCGTTTCGTATTCTTGTTTGGAAATGGCTTGTTTCGACAAAAGTTTGGCTGCACGCTGCAATTGGGCTTCGGCCGTTTGAAACGACGATTTTTTAGCTTCATATTCCCATTTGAAATCCTGCGGATCGATTTCGGCTACCACTTGTCCGGTGCGTACTTTCTGTCCTTCCTCCACATTGAGGGAGATCAGCGGGCCCGACATTTTAAAGGCCAAATCACTGAATTGATCGGGAGAAACTACGCCGCTGAACGACTTTTCCACCACATTCAGGGAGGTTACCTCGGCCAACTTCACCGGACGCGGACCTTGCTCCTTTACCGGTGGCTGGCTACAGGAAACCAGGGTTGCCAATACAAATACAGGGATTAATTTTCCTTTCATGATAACTTGCATTTTATTATTTAAATATATCTATTTTCCGATAATTATACAACATTCGTTTTCAATGCTTTGTTGCCCCCATCAGAACGACCACGCCTCTTTATTTACAGTCGCTTCCATGCGTCGCTCGGTGCTATCGGGAAGCGAGGGGAAGAAATCGATTCCGGTGACTTTTTCTACGCTATCCACCGAGATCGCTAACGAGGGAAGCGGAGTTTTCCCGTAATCGCGATTCTCGAACAAAAAGCCGATGGCTTCCATCCGGCCGCCGGCCCGGGTGGCGATCACTTTATAAAAGGTATGTGGAACGCCGACCCGGTTTTTACCCATTCGTTTTAACTCGGGGGTCAGCACAGGCCCGGTCACAATGTACACCGCTCCGTTTTCTTTTGCCCACAAACGCGATTGTTCTTCCAACTCTTTCCATATCCCGCGGTTCAATCCCGGCTTTTGCGGAGAAATATTACTCAGATAAAAAGATTCGCGCATCGCTTTCGCCGACCATTTCATATCGCCGGCGGGGGCCAGATGGCCGCGATCGTAACCGGTGCGGGTATAGTCTTCATTGGTAGCGGAAACTCCTTTGACGGCCGGATCGGGAACGAATTTATTCGAACGTTCGTTTTTTTTGCTTTTTGCTTCCTGCCGGGTCAATTCGTAAGCTACCCAATTGGCAACGCGGTAGTCGGAATTGTAGGAAACCGTATAGCCTTCGTGCCGGATGATTTGTTCGGTACGGGCAGTTTGCAACCGGGGAATTTCCACATCGGCCGGAAGGCGGAACGTTGGGCCGGCCGAAGAAGAAGAGGATGTTTTCGAACCCGAAGGCGTTTGCGAACCGTCCGGTTTTTGCTTTTCCGCCCGACGCCGCTTTGAAGACTTCTTCGAACCGTCCGACGAGGTGGTAACCGAACGCCGGGAAGCGGGCGTTTCTGTTTTTATTGAAGGCTTGCTGCCCTCATTGCGACCCTCAGGGTATAAATAAGTATATAAAAATAAGAGTCCTATAAAGCATACGAACACCACAAAAGCCCAAACAAACAAACGCTTCACGGATGCCAGGAAAGAGGAAGGTTGTTTCTTTTTCTTTTTGCTGCGGGGCCGTACCTTCGCTTTTCTTTTTGCCATACCCAATCTAATCCTATAATATTACTCGATCTATCGGGCACAAAAGTAGACAAAAACAGTATGTTGTACAACAGGTATTTAAAATTGTATTGGTCTGGATTATGACAAAAAGCGACTTAATTAAAACGAGTTTTTTACTTTTCCTCGGGAAAGCTCCATTCGTGGCACCCCGAAGCTATTTCCAGGGTTTTTCCTCCGGCCTCCACGGTCGCTGTACATCCCGACGGTACCACCACCGTCAGATGTATCCGGTCGCCCTGCCGTTGCCACCGGCTGACCACGCGTCCGGCCACGGAATGATATTCGCCGGAAGCCCAGTCGAGACCTTCCACAAAATGAGGCGTGAAACGAATATGCCGGAAGCCGGGGCGATCGGGATCGTAATTAATCCCGGCCAAAGCATTCATCATCCACGCAGCCACATCCCCCATAAAAACATGGTTAAGGGAAGCATCCTGAAATTCCGGACTGAGCGTCCAGGTTTCCGCCAAGGTGGTATAGCCTTGGGTTTGTACCCAATATCCCCACGAAGGCGCTTCGGTTTTCGTTACCATGCGCATGGCATCTTCCACATACCCGTAACGAGTCAGCATGGCCGGGACAGTTTTACTTCCCAACAGCCCGAAATCGAGAAAGTAATCATTGGCCGCTACCTTTTCATGCAGCAGGGAAGCTACCAGGGTCTCTTTTCCTTCGGGTACCAAACCGAGATACAGCGCGAGCGCCTGAGCTGTTTGCGTCCCTTCGGCATAACGTCCGGTAGAGGGGTCGAAAAAACGGGCATTGATACGTGCTTTCAGTTCGTCAGCTTTGGCCTGGTAGGGGGCGGGATCGCGCCCGGTAAGAGCGGCAAAACGGGCCATTAATTTGTGGTCGAGATAATAATAAGCTGTCGAAGTATAGGTATTATCGGTAGTCGATTTCCAGTAAACCCAATCGCCCAAGCCGAAAGTGAGCCAACCGTCTGTTTCTTTGCCAGCCAGATAGCGCAGGTAACGTTGCAGCGTGGGATAGAGTTTTTCGATGCTTCGCGTTTCTCCGTAATAGTGATATAAAGCATCGGGAATGATAAACATAACCGCATCCCAAACAGGCCCGGGCCAATCGCCGTAGCCCCAGCCGCTGGAAGGGATAATGCCGGATATATCTCCGATGCTATCGCGCTGGTTGTCGATCAGATCGTCCATCCATTTTTCATACAGCGTAATGCCGTCGAAACCGAGCAGCCCCAAGTCGATCGCGACGTGGGCATCGGCCGTCCAGCCGTTTTTCTCGCGTTGCGGACAGTCGGTAGGGATGCTATGCAGATTGCTCAGGTACGCTTGCATTGTGGCCGCCCATACTTTATTCAATAACGAATCGGAGCAAGAAAAGCGGCCTACGGGAGCAACCGCCGTGTGCAAGAACAGAGCGGTCAGATTATCCGCGGTCAACGCAACGGGCTGCGTACTTTCCACTTCCACATACCGGAATCCGTGGTAAGTAAAAGAGGGGGTGAAACACTCCTGCCCTTCCCCATTCAAAATATAGGTATCCGTTTGGAAAGCTTCTCCCGGCTTCACCGGATGATAGTAAACATCGATATTTCCTTGCTCCAAACGCCCGTCGGATTTGAGCAACTCGCCGTAGCGAAGGGTAAGCTGCGTACCCCGTTTTCCTTTTACTTTCAGCCGGCAAAAGCCCGACATATTTTTCGGGAAAGTGTACACATACAAACGATCGCCGAATGCTTTTACAGCCGTCGGTTTCATCTCTTCCGTCACCCGGATGCCCGGCATCTGCTGGGCGCTCAACTGTACGGCAGGAGAAGCGGCCGGTACAGCCGCCAGCCAATGCGCATCCTCGAAGGCGGCTTCCTTCCATCCCTTTTCTTCCAACCGCGCATCATAACAGTCGCCGCTATACAGATTATTATAGGTATAGGGGCCGGTAGCCGTACGCCAGGTGGTATCGGAGGGAATCGTCTGCGTTGTACCGTCGGCAAACGTCAGACGGAGTTCGCAAAGCAACCGGGGGCGGTCGCGCCAGCGAGCTTCATGGAAATTCCAGACCGCCACCGATTGCTCGTTATACCATCCGTTGCCTAACACAGCGGCCACGGCATTCTCGCCCGACTGCAAGAGAGAGGTAATATCATACGTAGTATAAAGTATCCGTTTGTCGAAGTGCGTATACCCGGGATCGAGGTAATTCTCCCCCACCCGCTTGCCATTGATAAATAATTCATAATAACCTGCAGCAGCTACGTAGGCCCTGGCTTGGCGCACACTTTTTTCCGGGGTAAATGTTTTCCGGAAAAGAGGAGCGGGTTCGAAATGCTTATCATGCCGGTCGGTGATCCACGTCCCTGTCCAATCGGAGGAAGCGAATTTAGCCGTTTCGAAAGTAGCTATTTCCGAAGGCGCGCATAGCCGGCCGCAGGCATCCCATACCGCTACATTCCAGTAATATCGGCTATGGGGCAAGAAAGAAGTGTGGGCAGTATAGGGTTGCAAATCGTCAGGTTCCGTCCCGACGCGAATTTCGTAGCGGGAAGGGGAAAAGCCTTTTTCTTCCCCGGCATATTCCCAGGTAAAACGCGGAGCGGAAGTGCCGATCCCGATGGGCTCGTACAGGTATTCCGACCGAAGATTGACCGGTCGAACAGAAACAGTACTTTGCCGGCAACCGAAAAGGACGGATAGCAGCGATAAGCAAAGGAGAAAACAGGGTTTCAATGGCATAAAGATCAGATTTTTCGGTTCGATTCGTTTTAATTGTGTATATAAAAGGCAGTCGCTTTTTCGCCTGGCTGAGCCTTTCCAACGCCGCTAAGCGGTAAAAAGAATGGCCTTTTATGAAAAGTTCTTCGGTAGAACGCCCAAAAGTAAGCGTATATTTTCTTATAATCAAACCGAACCGGATTATTCCACGCCTTTCACCTCAGCGCCTCCCATAAAAATAGCTTTTACCTTGCACCGGAATAACCCGAAGACCCAGCTATCGTAAGCCCTTAGCCATCCCCGAAGCAAAAAGAATTTTCCAACCTGATCGGTTTTATAGACAGGCCGGTAAAAGGGAAGCAACTCGTCGCCGGCTTCCTCCAACAACTGCCTCAGATGCGCCCGGCGAACCGCTGCCGGCAACCGGCGTCCAGCCAGATAATCGGTTTTCAATGCCCGGCGAAAACAGATCATCAAAGAAGCATACATCGAAGGAATAGCTGACGGGGTAAGATCGAAAGCGGCCTGAATCTCACGCACTAAAGTATGGTAAAGCCGGAAACAACGGTATTCCGAATCAAATGCATTGACCTTTCGCGAAAGAGACACTGGATACTTGACATATACATACGAGCGGGAAGCTCCGAAAGCCACATAATCGGCATGCAACACATAGCGGAGCATAAACAACAAATCTTCGCAACAATGAATGCCTTCCGGAAAGCGAATTCCGTATTTATTGAGCAACGAGCGGGTATACAATTTAGAACAGGAATATCCCAACTGGCTGACAGCCTCCTGGCGGAAAAGAGCGTTGAACTCGCTTCTTGGCCATAATTTATCCGGAAGCGAAACGCCCGAAGCGAATAACCGTCCGTCCGGAGAAGCCTCTACAAACCCTTCAACCACCAAGCCTTCCCCCTCTCCTTCCGGCAAAGCGGCATACAAAGCCTCCAAATACGAGGGATAGACCCAGTCGTCCGCATCGACAAAACAGATATACTTTCCTTTCGCTTCATCAAGCCCCCGGTTACGGGCGGTACTTACTCCGGCATTCGGCTGGTGAAACACCCGGATGCGAACGTCGGCGGCAGCCCATTCATCAGCCAGGGCGCCGGATGTGTCGGTACTGCCGTCGTCAATCAACAACAATTCAAACGAATGAAAATGTTGCGACCGTATACTTTCGATACAACGCGTCAGATACGACGACACATTGTACACCGGCACGATCACAGTTATTTCCGGCCTGTTTTCCATTTCTATTTTCTCTCTATTTATAGTCGGGGTTATAGGGGAACGTTTCCTCTTTTTATCTTCTGCCCGGAGCTTTTCTTTTCTTAAAGAAGGGAATTATCTTTTAGGCCCGAACCATTGGCGCCATTTGATCGGAAACACCAAGACATAATATTCCCATTTCACCACCCCTTTAAAATACACGTATCCCCAGGAAACAGGCAGCACGTAATGCAGGTTGCGCACCCCCTGCCGCCACCCCGGATGAAATTGTTTCCAGGCTTGCCCTGCCGTAAGATAAGCTTTTTCCCGAAATAAAACATACGCCGAACGGCGGAAAGTTTCATCCGGGCTGAAATACATAATCCGGTCGAAATACTTCGCTTTAAAAGATTCGAACGCCAGATATACCCACCGATTCGCACGCAATAATTCCGAGGAAGTAATAAAATCGAAAAGAAGGCCGATAATTTTCATGCGCGATTCCAGATTCCTGATCGAAGGCCGGCTGGTAATCGAATCGGGCTGTATATAATAAAAATAAGTTACTTTCTTCACACAATAGGCCCGGCGCGCCAGACAAGCCGTTTTGAACGACCACAAATCATCCTCATGGAGCAACCCTTCCTCGAAAAACAACCGCTTTCGAAGTATAAAAGAACGGCTGATCAACTTATTACAAGCCATCACGTACCATCCGCCCTCTACAAACGTTTGCAGAATACGGGCGTTGTCTTCCAACAATCCGGTATCCAGACCAAGGGGGGGAATATTGCGGCTGCCGCCGGTCAGTTCATAATTCCCCACCACAAAATCCACATTTTCCCGCGAGGCTACCGTAGCCAAACGCTCGATACCATCCAATGGCAAATAATCGTCGCTATCCAGAAAAAACACGTAATCACCCGTAGCCTCCCGCAGCGCCGTATTCCGAGCCGCAGACAGCCCCCGGTTACGAGGATGCGTCAGCACCTTCACACACGAACGGCGGCCATGATCGGCCAATACGCTCTCCACCACGTCCATCGAATCGTCGGGGGTGGCATCATTCACCAGTATAATTTCCAGCTCTTCCCACGTCTGATCGAGAGCCGAACGCAGACACCGCTCGATGTAACGCACCACATTATACACAGGAATAATCAACGATACTTTCATCTGAACCTCCTTTTATACATACCCGATTCCCTGCTCGCCCTCAATAAACCGTTCCCACCAAAGCGCTAAGGTAAACAGATTAAAATACTGAATCGCCCGATTCTGCCGATACCAGAACCACCGGCCGTCCCCCAGGGCCTCCTGATCGTATCGGCTCAGAAACGCCTCCACCTCTTCCCGCCGGAGGTAATGACGGCAAACCGCCGATTCAAGAATATAGTCGGCTATGCGGCTCCGTCGTTGGGGATCGCGGAAAAACAACGGCATCGGAGCGAAACCACCCTGTTTCTTTTTCGAAGTAATCGGCTCGGGAAGAAGAGGCTTATAGTGTTGTTTGAGCAAATACTTGGCTATCCCCGCGCCCTTGGCAATCGCCTTGACATTGGCTCCATAGCATTTATAACCCACAGGCACCGTTTGCAAAAAGCGGTATAATTCCAAATCCATATACGGAAAAGCCATCGTATTGCCAAACAAAGCTGCCATAGCCGAAGCCTTGAACAAAATGACCTGATTAATCACCTTCTCTATATCGGTAACATAGGCGTGTTGCGTATACAGCCGTTCGAAACTGGCCGTATCCGGACGCACAAACGTTTCTTCGGCCAGCATCTCCGGATGTCGCACCATGCCTTTCAAACGAAAACGGGGAAATCCGAATAAATCGCCCTGCAAAATATGCAAAACCTTATCCAAATGAAAACGCAAGCGGTAAAAACGATCCTTCTCATCAAACGCGGGCCGGCTCAGCGCCCCATACGCCATACGGGCCAAAGGAACCAGCCCATAGCGGGAAAGTAAGTAATGCAACGCGATCTCCCGGCCCGAGGTACCGAAATACTGGTCGCTCCCGTCGCCCCCCAGTATGACGCAGGGTTTCTCCGCGCCGATCAGCCGCATCACTGCATAATTAACCATCAGCCCCCCTTCTACAAACGGATCGCCCAGAAAAGACACGATTTCGGGGAGCGCATCAATCTCGCTCCCGTCTATTTCATATTCCGTATGACGAGTACCGAACGATTCCGACATACACCGAGCCAACGGCAACTCCGTCCAGTTATCGCCTTTGAATCCGATGGAGAACGACCGGATTTCACCGTCGTAAAGTTGGCGCAAAGCAGCCAGGTTGCCACCCGAATCGTAGCCGCCGCTTAAAAGTATGCCGACCGATCCGCTCCCGGCCATCCGCCGCCGAATAGCTTCCCTGTGCAAGCGCCCATATTCGTCGGCCAGCTCTTCAGCCGAAGCCGGCGTGGAAGCAGCCGGAAGGATAGAAGGGGTAGGATACAACGAAGTGCGCACCAAACCCGACCGAGTAGCCGTCAGCATTTCGCCGGCTCCCAATTTGGAAACGCCTTGCAAGGCCGACCGGCCGGCCGGAATATAGCCGTAAAGCAGAAACTCCGACAGCATCTCGTAGCGCGGAACAGCCGAAAAGCCCAGTATACGCTGCAAAAGAGACAGGGAAGAAGCGAAATAAGTATCGGTATAATACACCGGAAACGAAGTGCCGTGATGATCGCGCAAAATCCGGACGGAATCCGGTTGGCGTAGAATACAAGTAAAAGAACCGTCGAGATCGGCCAGTCCTTCGGCCCCCTTCTTTCGGAACAAATGCGCGACGATCTCGGCTTCGCTCGCTGTTTCCTGGCGACCTATTGCCGTTTTATTGTAAATAACGCCGAAAAAAAGAATCTCCAAACCCTCTTCTTCATACCGTTGCTCCCGGTAATTCCTTCCCTGAAAGCAGGGCCGGCTGTGCTCTTCTTCTCCGTCCGGCCAAGCTTC
Organism: Tannerellaceae bacterium; assembly: GCA_048403675.1. Classification (GTDB taxonomy): domain Bacteria; phylum Bacteroidota; class Bacteroidia; order Bacteroidales; family Tannerellaceae; genus Parabacteroides. The sequence continues at coordinate 10,514 of DBFJSK010000627.1, forward strand.
GGGCGGATAGTTATTTCCCTTCCAACTACCGATAAACCCCTTCCTCATATACTTCTTTTTATTATTTCAATTTATTCTCCTTCCTATCGCAATTCTTTGATACCGTGTTCGGTATGGATAAAACTGCGATTAGCGCCTTTGAGGCGGAAAAGCGTAAGAAACATCGCACCGAAGGTAAGCGGAAGTTCGATCATGGCCTTCACCAGACACCAGGTATACAACGACCGCGGAATCGCCAAAGCCAAAGCCAGGAACAAACACCCCGACAAGATCCACCACTTTATAGCCAACGACCACGATAAAAAACTTATTCCCACACTCAATACCAACGATAAACCGAGCAAGATAATACGCGGAATGCTCATTTGCTGAAACATCTTATCACAAAAATCCCATTGTCCGCGGCTGACGGCACGAGGCACATCCTTGAAAAACGCCGTCAGATAGTGGTATTGGGCCGAAAGCCACCGGCGGCGCTGGCGGGAAAAATCGCTATGCGTTTGAATCTTTTCATCGAGCACATAAGCATCCGGCAAATACCCGATTCTCTTCCCCTCTTTAAACAACGTAAGCTCAAGCGCCCTGTCGAAGCCCCCTACCGCCCGGATAGAAGCGAGTTTTTCTTTCAGCAAACGGTAGTCGAAAACCATGCCCGAACCGATCAAAGCCGCCGACAACCCCAGATTGACATGTCCCTGCCGGAAAATGGAATTATTAATTTCTTCGCTCACGGCATCCAGATACGCCATATGGGTATTTCGATTTTTCGCCACCCGGTGCGCCTGAAAAACAGAGACGTCGCTCCGGTTGAAAGCGGCATTCACTCGTTGCAAAAAATCAGAGCCCACCGTATTATCGGCGTCGAGCACAAGCCCCAGTTCATAATCGTCCAGCCGGCTCATGGCCAGA
>DBFJSK010000628.1:0-7165 GCA_048403675.1 Tannerellaceae bacterium
CGTCCCATCAGGATACAGTTCGTAATAATCAACCCTACGAATACCGAAAGCTGCTTGTTCACATCATAAGCGAAAGCCTTCAACACTTCGCTCACGATCGTTACCAAAGCCGCCACCACAACCAATTGCACGATAATACGGATACGGTTAGGAATCGTATTACGAATCAAAGAAATAATCACGTTGGCAAAAGCCACGACGGCCGTCACCGAAATACCCATGACGATGGCCGGTTCCAGTTTCGATGTTACAGCCAGCGCAGAGCAAATACCCAGCATCTGAACGATCACCGGGTTGTTGACGCTCAACGGGCCTAACAGCACTTCCTTATTTTTTGCATTTAATAATCCCATCTTCTACTTAATTTTGTGAGGTTAAAAATTTGACATAACCACTCAAACTGTCGTACAGCATATTGCCGACACCTTGGCTCGTGATCGTACCGCCGGAAATACCGTCGACATAATCCTGTCCGAGCACGCTCTTGCCCGGTTTCACCACAGCGATCGATTTAAACGTTCCGTCGATGAAAAGCTTCTTGCCCTTGAATTCATTGCTGAAAGCCGGTTTCGAGATTTCGGCGCCCAGCCCCGGTGTTTCCCCCTGGTGGCTGAAGTCGGCTCCGAATACCGTATTTTTGTCGCTATCAACCGAAAGGTACCCCCAGATCGGGCCCCAAAGTCCGGCGCCATGCAAAGCCATAATATATTTAGTCTCGCCTTTCACATCCGCTACGAAAACCGGATACGTATGTTCCGATGCTGCTTTCACCACATCCACCGTAAAAGCGTTCCCTTCTACTTTTTCTCCGTTTTCATTCACCAGGAAAGCGTCTTTAATCAACTCGTTGTATTTCGCTTCCGCATCCTTGGCCGGCACCTGTACATTGATGGAACGTAAGATTTGCTGGCGTTTGTCGTTATCTTCATTCTGTTTCTGGTAGCTTCTCAGCGATTGGGAAGTGAATGCCAGCAACACAGCCACCAGGATGACCATCACAGAAGCGTAGACTACAGTATATACATTACTATCTCTATTCATACTATTCCTTATTATAAAAGTTACTTGATTGCCCTCTTCAAACGACGGTTGATATTACTTTCCACTACATAATAGTCGATCAGCGGAGCAAATACATTCATCAACAAGATAGCGAGCATCATCCCTTCGGGATATCCCGGGTTCAGCGCACGAATGATAATAGCCATAGCCCCCACCAGGAAACCATAGATGTATTTTCCCGTTTCCGTACGAGCCGAAGTTACCGGATCGGTAGCCATAAACACAGCCCCGAAAGCGAAACCGCCCAGGAAGAGGTGATCGAGCGGCGTAACAGCCATAGCAACCGTCGAACCGATCAGATTAAAGATAAGCGCCATCACCGCGCCACCGACAAATACCGAGATCATCGTCCGCCAGCTAGCAATACCCGTAGCAAGCAGAATCACCGCACCGATCAGGATAGCCAATACCGACGTTTCACCGATCGAACCCGGAATCAGGCCCACGAAGGCATCCCAGGTAGTAAGCGGATGGCCCAGCACGTCGAGCGCCTGGAACTGTCCGATCATATCTTTGGACGCGATAGCGATCTGGCCCAGGGGGGTAGCACCCGAAAAGCCATCGACTACCTGGCCGCCGCCGATACCGAACGTATCAGCCGTACGTACCCATACCTGATCGCCCGACATAGCTGCCGGATAGGCAAAGAAAAGGAACGCACGCGTTACCAACGCCACATTAAATACATTATAACCCGTGCCGCCGAACACTTCTTTGGCAAATACCACAGCAAAAGCGGTAGCCACTGCGATCATCCAGAGCGGCGTATCCACCGGTACGATCATCGGGATCAGGATACCGGATACCAGAAACCCTTCCTGGATTTCTTCTTTTTTCACCTGGGCAACGGCAAATTCAATGCCCAGCCCTACCACATAGGAAACGATAATTTTAGGCAATACGGCCAAAAGACCGAAAATAAAAGTCATGCAGAATCCGGGATCGGCTCCAACGGCCAGGTTGTGCTGATAACCCACATTATACATACCAAAAAGCAAAGCCGGCATAAGAGCGAGAACGACTACGATCATTACACGCTTCGAATCGATGGCATCATGAATATGCACGCCCGTTTTCGACGTGTTGTTCGGCACGAACAAAAAAGTTTCGAAGCCATCGAATACAGAGCGGAACATCGCCAGTTTTCCGCCTTCCTCAAAGTTAGGCTTAATCTTGTCGAGATAATTCCTTAACGCTTTCAATGTATTTATTTTTTAGAGTGTTATTAATTCATTTCCTTATATAACTGATCAAGTCCGTCGCGTACGAGCTTTTGGATTTCGATCTTCGACACGTCCACAAATTCGCAAAGGGCGAAATCTTCAGGCGCCACTTCATAAATTCCCAGATTTTCCATCTTGTCGATATCGAAACCGATAATCGCTTTCAACAGAAATTCCGGCAGAATGCTCATCGGGAATACCTTTTCGTATTCGCCCGACATAATCATCGCACGTTTGCCGCCGCGTACGCGGGCATCAATTACGTACTCCTTGTGCGCCCCCATCAAAAAGGCCGGATAGGAATGGTTTACGCTATACTTATTGCAACCTGGAGAGCCCCAGCCCAGAAATTCGTGCACATCGTCGCCTTCGGGAATCACCGTAATCTGGTTATCGTAAGCGCCCAGATAACCATCCGGACGGACAGCCGTACCCGTCAGCACATTCCCGCTGATAATACGCAGATGTCTATCCGTTTTCACCAACCTCCCGGCTATAAGGCTTTCGATGGTACAACCGGAAATAGTTTTCACATACCCTCTCTCGGTCGTTTCATGGCCTGTAATAACTACCAAGCGGCTGAAATCGGCCACGCCCTTGTTGAACAAGCGTCCGATCACAATCACGTCGGCGGGATTGACCGTCCAGACGACTTCGCCTTTGTTGACCGGCTTGATGTGATTGATTTGCACACCTACGTTGGCCGCAGGATGCGGGCCTTCCACCTCTACCACTTCAACACCTGTAGGCTTGACTGCAGAACCTTTTCTTACCCCTACGTATACCTTACCCACGGTCAGCTTGGAAAGCGCGTCCAGACCTGTCTGGAAATCGGCCTCCTGGCCTTTGAGGATAAAATCGAAATTCGGAGCGAGCGGAGCGGAATAAAAAGCCGAAACAAAAATGTCGCGCGGAAAATCGGTAGGCGTAGCTACGATATCGTACGGACGTTGTTTGATGAAAGGCCACATACCCCCTGCTAGCAGGGCTTCTTTCACTTCTTCTCCGCTAAGAGAAGAAACCTTTTTCTTACCGAAATTTTCGTACTCGATCTGCGCATCCGGCTTTACGACGATGCTCAGCACCTTACGCTTTTCTCCACGGTTTACGGCAGTTACTTCACCGCTGACGGGTGAAACGAACTTGATTTCGGGGCGGTTCTTATCTACCATCAGAACGGAACCGGCTTTGACTTTCTCTCCTACTTTTGCAACAACTTTGGGTAGAATACCGTTATAATAATCAGGGACGATAGCGTATGAATCGCTCTTCCTTCCCTCCAACAGTACGTCCGAAGCTTTGCCCTTCAGATTGATGTCTAAACCCTTTTTAATCTTAATCACATTTGCCATGATACAACTAAAATTGTTTATATGTAATTTTCCTGCAAAAGTAAACATTTTTTTATGCTTTGAGCGAGGGAAAGGCAAATAAATAGAGAAAGAATTCCATAATTTTGCAGCCTAAACGATAAAAATATGAAAATGAAAGCATTTGGTTTGATATTTTTGCTGATTTCGCTCGTCTTCCAAACCCTGGAAGCCCAAACGGTATATACTACCCGCGTCAGCAGTAAACAAATTAAAACTCTGCAAGTTAGAGTAGCCGGAGAACCCTTCTCCAATCCGTACATCACCCTGGGCGGCCCCAATCGTATCGAGATCAATTTCGATGCGCTAAATTCCGCGTCGGGTGGCTACGCCTATTCCATTACCCATTGTAATGCCGACTGGACACAGTCGTCTCTTTCACCCATCGAATACATGAGCGGATTTCAGGGAACCAGCCTCGAAGACTTCGCCAATTCGATGGGAACCACCGTATCCTACACCAACTACCGGTTGTTACTTCCCAACGAAGACACCCAATTCAAAGTATCCGGCAACTATGCCGTCACCGTCTATTCCAGCGACAACCCCGGTCAACCCGTTTTCACCGCCTGTTTTTCGATTGTCGAACCCCTGGTGGGCGTAGCAGCCACCGTCAGCGGCAATACCGATATCGATACCAACGAAACGCACCAACAAGTAAGTTTCGTCATCAACAACAAAAATTTCCCGATTACCTTCCCCCAATCGGATCTCAAAATATGGGTATACCAAAACAACCGGCGCGACAATGCCGTAACCGGACTTCAGCCTATGAGCATCCTCGATAACCAAATAGCTTATACCAACAACCAAAATCTGATTTTCGACGCCGGCAACGAGTACCGCCGGATGGAATTTTTAAGCACCTCCTACAACGGCATGCATGTCCAAAGCATTTCGTTCCACAATCCCTACTATCATGTAGAATTAATGACCGACCATATCCGCAGCCATCAAACCTATCAATACGACCAAGATCAGGACGGACGTTACTTCATTCGGTGCAGCAATTGCAACGATCCGGATACGGAAGCCGATTATTACATCGTACATTTCACCCTGGCCGCCGACGAACTCCCGGGAGGGAATGTCTACCTCAACGGCGAATTAGTGAACAACTTATTCGACTCAAATAGTAAAATGGATTATAACCCCCAAAGCCAGCAGTACGAGAAATCGTTGCTTCTCAAACAAGGCAGTTATAATTATCAGTATTTGTACGTAGCCGACGGACAAACGAAAGGCCAAACCGGTCCGATAGCCGGCAATTATTATCAAACGCAAAACGAATACAGCATCTATGTTTATTACTGCCCCATCAGCGCGCGTTACGATCGTCTTATCGGTGTAACGACCATTCGAAATACGATGCCGGTCTTTTAATCGAAAATAAACAACCGCCGGATTCAGTCGATAAAAAAGCGTCGAGCCCGCAACAAATTACCTGGAAAGATGTTATTTATACAAACAGGTTTCTTGTGGTAATTAAACAAAAAGTCAATTTATAGATGGCCCTAGAAGAGACGAAACGCATAAATATAAAAACAATTATCCGAAATAGCTTCCTATTTCATAATTTATTTCTATATTTGCGCCAAATCATTCTATCCATTTATAAGAAAGGAAATATACTATGACTGAATTGGGAATTTTAAAAAAAAGAATGGCCGCTCTCTCTGCCGCCATCAGCGAGTTTGAATCGAGTTCTAACGGTCAGGACGAACAAACCATCGACCTGAAGCAGGAATTAAACAAACTTAATCTGGAAGATCTGAAGAATGTCAGTGCTTACATTACCGAACTGATGGTAAGAAAAGCCTCCGGTAAAAAAACCGAAAAAATGGGCAAACGCATGCCGTTGGTTATCAAACAAAACATGGTAAACAAGTACATCGAAAGCGGCGAACCCGCCGAAGACGTTCAAGCCGAATACCTCGTTATCGAGCAAAAACGTCCGAAAGACAGAAACGAAGACGAACGGAAAAAGTTTATGGACTTCCGCAACAAAGCGCAAAAATGGTTTGAAGCCCACTTCCCTAAAAACGAAGAATAAAGAACACGTGCATTCCCCTTTTAGTTTACTGCCCTCCAAGGCGTAAACGGAAACCGGACGCAACAGCAAAAACTGTTTCCTCCGGTTTTTTTATGCCCTCCTTACGCCTACCGCCCCCTACTTCAAGGGTTCTACATGCAGCGCAATATGCGTAGCAGGTCCGAACTTTTCCCGGAGTTTTCCCTCAATCTCCCGCGTCAGATGATGCGCATGCTCCACGCTTATACGCCCATCCACCCGTATATGTGCCTCAATGGCATAATCATTGCCAATACGCCGCGTACGCAGATTATGCGGATTCTTCACCTCCGGATTCTCCGTCATTACAGCCAATATCTCGTCCTCCACCTCCTGCGGCAACGACTTCTCCAACAAATCATTGATAGCCGGCCACACCAACTGCAACGAAACTTTGATAATAAACACACTCACCACCACCGACGCCAGCGGATCGAGTACCCGCCAGTGAGGCCCCAGTAAAATAGCCCCACCGATGCCTACCGCCGTACCGATCGACGAAAAAGCGTCCGACCGATGATGCCACGCATTGGCAATCACCGCCTGACTATGCCGCCGGCGTCCCACGCGAAGCGTCAGGCGATATAAAACTTCTTTAATCGCAATAGAAACAAGCGCCGCCACCAAAGCAATCCGCCCCGGGCTTTCCAATATTTCCCCTCTAAAATAAAAACCGGTTACTTTTCGCACCCCTTCCCAGAATAAACCAATACCTACCGCCAACAAAACAATCCCGATAACCGACGTAGCCAATGTTTCAAATTTACCATGCCCATAATCATGCCCCTCATCTTTCGGTTTAGATGAAATATGAACGAAAAGCAAAACAATAATATCCGTTATAAAATCGGACAACGAATGAACAGCATCCGCAATCATAGCGCTACTATGACCTAAAATACCCGCCGCAAACTTAAAAGCCAACAAAAAGAAATTGCCGACCGATCCGATCAACGTAACCCGCATAATATCTTTTTCTCTACCTTCCGTATTCATAACTTTTCATCTAAAACAATATTCAAAGATAGCACAAACCGCGCGTATAAGCAAGTTTGTTTATACACGCGGTAGCGTTCTATCTCCACTTATTAAAAGCAAAGTGAAAAAAGATTTGTCCTGACCGATACGCCCCGGAGCAATCCGAATAATTCCCCCTGAGAGCTACAATAAATTAGAAGCCAATTCAGAAAGCTGGCTCCGTTCACCCTTAATCAAGTTAATATGGGCAAACAACTCCTGCCCTTTCATCTTATCGATCATATACGCCAACCCGTTACTCTGTGCATCCAGATAAGGCGAATCGATCTGTTGAATATCACCGGTAAACACCATTTTGGTTCCCTCGCCAGCACGGGTGATAATCGTTTTGATCTCGTGCGGCGTCAGGTTCTGCGCCTCGTCGATAATACAAAACGTTTCCGACAAACTCCGCCCTCGAA
>DBFJSK010000629.1:0-4305 GCA_048403675.1 Tannerellaceae bacterium
GGTGAAAAAGAATATGCCGTCGACATTCAAAAAGGCGAATTATTCGTGGAAGTGGAAGAGGGAAAAGAGGCAGAAGAACCCCGCATTCGCGGATTTATGTGCCTGAACGGCAACCTGTCGAAAGAATACGCCGAGGTAACCTGGCAAACGCCCTCGCCCGCATTCTGCATTCACCGGCTGGCAGTAGACACCGGCTGCCGCGGCTCGGGCGTGGCCCCACTTTTGTTCCATTTTGCCGAAAGCTATGGCCGCCGGCTGGGATTCCGCAGCATGCATATCGACACCTTCACCCCCAACAAGGCCGCCCAGCGTTTGTTTCTAAGGCTCGGGTATCGTTTTGCAGGCGAAATCTATATGAAAGGGCGCAGCATCCCCTACCGTTGCTATGAAAAAGAACTGTAAGTCGGCAGCCGAGGATAGGGGATATTTTGAAATAATCTCGTACCTTTGTGGCCTAATTACATAATCAAATAACAACAAACGATGGGTGGTTTTTTTGGCACTATCTCCAAATCAGCTTGTGTAGTTGATTTATTCTATGGCACAGATTACAATTCACATTTAGGAACCCGCCGGGGCGGTATGGCTACTTATGATGAAGAAGAAGGCTTCATGCGTTCGATCCACAACCTCGAAAACTCCTATTTCCGGACTAAGTTCGAACCCGGCCTTCCCAAATTCAAGGGAAATGCCGGTATCGGCATCATCAGCGACACGGATGCGCAACCGATTGTGATTAATTCCCACCTGGGAAAATTTGCCATTGTAACGGTAGCGAAAATTAATAACATCGACGAGCTGGAAAAACAACTGCTGGAAGCCAATATGCACTTTTCGGAACTCAGCTCGGGAAAAACCAACCCCACCGAGTTGGTCGCTTTGCTCATCACGCAAGGAAAGACTTTTGTAGAGGGCATTGAAAACGTATACAACCGGGTGAAAGGCTCCTGCTCGATGCTGTTGCTTACCGAAGACGGCCTTATCGTGGCCCGCGATCGTTGGGGACGCACCCCGGTTATCATCGGCCGCAAAGACGGCGCTTACGCCGCTACCAGCGAATCGAGCAGTCTGCCGAATTTGGATTATGAAATCGAACACTATGTAGGCCCCGGCGAAATTCTCCGCCTGCGCGCCGACGGAATAGAACAGATGCGAAAGCCCAACGAGGAAATGCAGATCTGTTCTTTTTTATGGGTATACTACGGGTTTCCCGTTTCCTGCTATGAAGGCCGCAATGTAGAAGACGTCCGTTTCCAATGCGGCTACAAAATGGGCCAAAAAGACGATTCCGAGGTGGATTGCGTCTGCGGCATCCCCGATTCGGGTGTCGGCATGGCCTTAGGTTACGCCGAAGGCAAAGGCGCCCCTTACCACCGGGCCATTTCCAAATATACCCCCACCTGGCCGCGCAGTTTTACCCCCGCCAATCAGGAAATGCGGGCGTTGGTGGCCAAAATGAAACTGATTCCGAACCGGGCGATGCTGGAAGACAAACGGATTTTGTTTTGCGACGACTCCATCGTGCGCGGCACCCAATTGCGCGACAACGTAACGATTCTTTTCGATTACGGCGCCAAGGAAGTCCATATGCGTATTGCCTGCCCGCCCCTGATCTACGGTTGCCCTTTCCTCGGATTCACCTCTTCCAAGAGTGATCTGGAACTGATTACCCGGCGCATCATCCGCGAGTTGGAAGGCGATGAAAATAAGAACCTCGACAAATATGCCACCACCGATTCGCCGGAATACAAAAAGATGGTACAAGTCATCGCCGATCGTTTCGGATTAAGCTCGTTGAAGTTCAACACTCTCGAAACACTCATCGAAGCCATCGGGTTGCCTAAATGTAAGGTATGCACCCATTGCTTCGACGGTAGCAGCCATTTTTAAGGACAGAATCCCGGAAAAACTTTTGAAATTCGCGTCTCTTTGTCTACCTTTATCGCATGAAAACAAAAGCATGGAAAAAGAAATGACTTTGATAGACAGATTTTTGAACTATGTCTCCTTCGATACCCAGTCGAGCGAGACGACCGGGACTACCCCGAGTACGCCCGGTCAGCGCGTTTTCGCCGAGAGCTTGGTTGGCGAGCTGGAAAAAATCGGGCTGGAAGATATTACCCTCGATGAAAACAGCTACCTAATGGCCACCTTGCCGGCCACTATCGGCGAAGCGCTGCCCGTTATCGGCTTTATCGCCCACCTCGATACCAGCCCCGACATGTCGGGCAAAGACGTAAAGCCGCGCATCGTAAAATACGAAGGCGGCGACATCGTCTTGTCGGACGACGGCGCAGTCGTTCTTTCCCCGCAGATGTTTCCCGAACTGGCGGACTATGTCGGCCGGGAGCTGATCGTCACCGACGGCCATACGCTGCTCGGAGCCGACGATAAGGCCGGGATTGCCGCCATTATCTCCGCCATGGAATACTTGAAAGCCCATCCCGAAATCAAACACGGAAAGATCCGGATCGCCTTTACGCCCGATGAGGAAATCGGCGCCGGCGCCGACTATTTCGACGTGGCACGGTTCGGATGCGACTGGGCCTATACCATCGACGGCGGCCGCATAGGCGAACTGGAATACGAGAACTTCAACGCCGCCGCCGCCAAATTCCATTTCAAAGGATTGAACGTCCATCCCGGTTCGGCCAAAAACAAGATGGTTAACGCCTCTTTGCTGGCCCTCGAACTGGCCGGCTGGCTGCCCGCCCACGAACGTCCCGAACATACCGAAGGCTACGAAGGTTTCTTCCACCTCACTTCGATGAGCGGTACCGTGGAAGAAGCCACCCTTTCTTATATCGTCCGCGATCATTCGCGCGAACTGTTCGAACAAAAGAAACAACTGCTGCAAACCTTCGCCGACCAGATGAATCGGCTATATCCGGAAAGCACCCGGTTGGAAATCCGCGACCAGTATTACAATATGCGCCAGGTGGTGGAGCCCCGCAAAGAAATCGTCGATCTGGCCTTCGAAGCCATGCAGGCAGTCGGCGTCAGCCCCATCGTGCAGCCCATTCGCGGCGGAACGGACGGCGCCCGGCTTTCCTTTATGGGACTTCCCTGTCCGAACATTTTCGCCGGAGGGCTGAATTTCCACGGACGCTATGAGTTCCTTCCCATCCGCTCGCTCGAAAAGAGCATGCAAACCATTTGTAAAATCGCTGAACTTTCAGCTATAAAAGTCTTACCATAATACACATCGCATGAAAACAACTCCGTTTACCGACGAACACATTCGGCTAGGTGCCAAAATGCACGAATTTGCAGGCTATAATATGCCGATCGAATATTCCGGTATTATCGACGAACACATGGCCGTAGTGAACGGCGTCGGCGTATTCGACGTTTCCCACATGGGCGAATTCTGGGTGAAAGGCCCGAACGCCTTGGCCTTTATCCAGCAAGTTACCTCCAACGACGCTTCGGTTCTGCCGTTGGGAAAAGCGCAGTATACCTGCTTTCCGAACGACAAGGGCGGTATCGTCGACGACCTGTTGGTCTATCATTACGAACCTGAAAAATATCTGCTGGTGGTGAATGCCGCCAATATCGAAAAAGACTGGAACTGGTGTGTAAGCCATAACAGCGTGGGAGCCGAATTGGAAAATGCGTCCGACCGGATGGCCCAGTTGGCTATCCAAGGCCCGAAAGCGGTGGAAGTGCTGCAACGACTGACGCCGGTCGATTTGTCTTCCATTCCTTATTATTCCTTCGTCACGGGCGAATTTGCAGGCTGCCCCGAGGTGATTATCTCCAACACGGGCTACACAGGGGCCGGCGGATTCGAACTCTATTTCTATCCGGAAGACGGCATGAAGATCTGGAACGCTATTTTCGAAGCAGGAAAGCCGGAAGGCATTCAGCCGATCGGACTGGGCGCCCGCGATACCCTGCGTCTGGAAATGGGCTTCTGCCTGTACGGCAATGATCTGGACGATACCACTTCGCCTATCGAAGCCGGATTGGGCTGGATTACCAAATTCGCCGAAGGTAAAAACTTTACCCACCGGGCCGAACTGGAACGGCAGAAGAAAGAGGGCGTAACGCGCAAACTGTGCGCTTTCGAATTGCAGGAAAAAGGTATTCCCCGCCACGGATACGAGATTGTCGATGCCGAAGGACAGGTGATTGGTACGGTTACTTCGGGCACGATGTCGCCGGTACTGAAAAAAGGAATCGGCATGGGATATATTCAACCTGCTTTTGCCAAAGCGGGCACGGAAATCTTTATTAAGGTGCGCAACAAGAATCTGAAAGCTCAGGTTGTTAAACCTCCTTTCCGGAAGTAAAAAGAATAAG
>DBFJSK010000630.1:0-2590 GCA_048403675.1 Tannerellaceae bacterium
TTACCATTTTCCATGCCTTCTTGTGAGCCTTACGGTAGTTAATCAAGATATTCTTTAACATTACATTCGGATGATAACCGTTTTTTACCCGCCAATTTTAACTCCGCTTTGATCGGAAACTATTTTCACGAGTGACAAAGAAGGAGGCCGTATGACTTTTCTTTACCCCACTGTTGGTGTTTTCGTTTCAAAAGGCAACCACGCCCAAAAAGTAGAACCAATCCCGAGAACCGAAGTGAATCCTATTTTTCCTCCCGCCGCTTCTACTGTGGCTCGGGAAATAGTCAAATCTAATCCGATTCCTTGCGTAAACTCATTCAATTTCTCGAATCAGGTGAATACTTTATCATAGGATTCCTCTGGTATACCGATTCCAGTATCCTCTACGTGGATACGGATACCCCCTTTCTCAAGCCCATCCCCCAGCTTTATATAACCGGATCGGGTACATTATATCGCATTTGTAAGGAAATTCATCCATACCTGCTTGAGCCGGTTTCTATCAAGCTCCCCCCAGCTGTCTTGAGCCGAATCATGCAAACGTATTTCGACATTCGGATTAGAGATCTTCGCTTGAATCATCGAGAATAATTCACAACATACTTTAGAGAGATTGAAAAACTGTATTTCTCGCTCGACAAACCCCGATTCTATTTTGGAAAGATCCCGAATGTCATTAATTGAATTTTTCAACTGCAACAACCGTTCATTATTGGACTGGATAATTTCCACCTATTTTTCCATCTCCTCCGGATCCTCGCAATTTAGCAACAACTGGGAAAAACCGACGATGGCATTCAACGTGTACGTATCTCATGACTCATATTGGCCAGGAAAGCGGATTTAAGCCGATCCCAAAGCTCTGCTTTTTCTTTCAACATCTTTAGTTCCAGTATCATCTTTTCGTATTTCGTATTATTGGTCGTAATACCGGTATAATGAAGAACCCGTCCTGCTCTATCCCTTTCCACCTGTATTCCCGTAACCAATAAAGTTCGCCCGTCGTCATTCCATTTTGTCTTGGAACGGTATGTTAAGATGATATTTTTATCTATGCCCTGAAACATGTGGTTCATGTATTCCCCCGTACGGAATCCACATCATCCGGATGGGCCGAAGCTATATAATCTTCTGGCAGTATTATTTTCTCCGAAACCTAATCATTTATCGGATCATTAAAAGCCTTGAATTGCCTACTTTTTACATCAAAGTCCCCATAAGGTATCCCCATCGTTTTAAAAGAAAGTTCTATTTTGTTATTTCTCGCTGTAAGTTCCCGGTTCAGTTGCTGCAACTTCGGTATATTTTGCCTAAAGCCGGTAAAAACGAATAATCTTACCATTTTCATCCGGCCGAAAGGCACCCCTATGAAATCGCAGTATTGCCAAGTTCCATCCTATTTTGGCTGAATACGGCAAGTAAAATGAATGGTGATATTTTCGCCGGTCATCAAGGAGCGCATGGCATGCTTGAAGACCGAGCAATCTTTGGCAAGAATAACCTTCATATACTCGTTGACAGTCAACAGATGACCGGATCTATACTCATTAATCGGGTCATTATAGGATCGAAGATAGTCCTATCGCCATCTAGTATACTGGTTCGACACTCTATTTTATTGTAAAAATTACGCTTGTGCAAAAATAAACAAAAAAGTAAATTCTTTTTAAGGGTTCGGTAACGATGTCAGCTTAGAAAATCAAATGAAATTCTAAATTTTAGCCCCAGGATGATTCACATAGGATAGGCATGGATTCGAGCTTACGACGAACTTAACTTATACATCGCAAAAAGTACGGCAGAGAAGATTCTTTTCACCAACCGCACCGGTGGCTGTACACTCGAAACGAGAGAAAAACGACGAAACTTTGCGGCTGCTCCGAAATGGGCAGCCGCCTTAGCTCTCTGGGGAAGAGGGGGATTTTAGGGATAAAAAGAGTGAAGGGGAGACTTCGTATGTGGAAATACTTATTTGTTTGGAGAGGTCGTGGAAAAAATGGCCGTGTCGGATTGAGTGATAGTTCCTATCCCATTGTTGAAGGCTAACGAAATAGAGTCGTTTTTCCATTCGTTTTCTTCCCGAGATAAGATCGTGTTCCCTGGGGTTTGGGGCATAAAAAGTTCTACCTTCATGGAATCGGGGGAAAATACGGCATAGGCAGCATACTGACTATTTTCAGGTGTAACGCCATTCAGTTTTAAACCGGCTTCGAAAGGACGAATACAATCTTTTTTGATTTCACTCCATACATATCCCGCAGATCCGATACACCCGTGTTCGTCCCGGTCGCTTCCCGGCATCGCTGTTTCCTCTACTTCGGCTGTTTCTGTGGTAGCCTTGTTTGCTTTATTCGACTGGCAGTCTGAAAAGACGATAGCTAAACAAGCCAAAGACGTCCATACATAAAATTTGTGCATGCTTGTAGTTATTTTGCGTTTAGTAAAATGTTTGCCATCCGGCATAAAAAGATTGTTTTCCCGCAGATTTACACCCCTTTTGGGGAAATAGCAAAAAGATAAAGCTCCGAAACCCTTTATATAAGTAGTTTCAGAGCTTTAGGAGAGGTTCCTGGCGGATTCGAACCGCCGT
>DBFJSK010000631.1:0-9768 GCA_048403675.1 Tannerellaceae bacterium
GGTTGAATGTCAGCCTGGAATTTAACAGCTCAAGTTTGAGCAACTGGATAAAAGGAGAGAAAGAAACATTTCCGGCAGTGCATTACAGCCAAGAGGAAAGCCGTACATTGAAAATAAAAATGGACGAAAACCTCTTCTCGCACCTTTTCATCGAAGTTTCTGCCGGATGTCTTTCCATCCGCACCGATTCGCACGAACAACTCGTGCCCACTTACCTCACCATCGAAGCCGGATCGAAACAATTGAACAAATTGCTTATCGGCGGATCGCTCGACTTCGTATTGGAAAGCTCGCTTTCGGGAGGGGATCTGGAAATATCAATCAGCGGGGCCGGGGATGTATCGATGAAAAAGCCCGTCCGTAAAGATAAGGTACAGATCACCGTTACCGGTTCGGGCGACATCGCCATGCGCGACTTGAAATGCACCTCTTTCGGCGCCCGGCTTTCCGGATCGGGCGACCTTTCCCTCTCGGGAACCGCTGCCGAAGCAGACTATCACACCAGCGGATCGGGCGACATCGATGCCTATGGCTTTCAGGTGGATAAGCTGGTATGTACCACTACAGGCAGCGGCGACATCGAGGCGTATGCAGTCAAAACATTAAAAGCCAGGTCGAGCGGCAGCGGCGATATTCATTATCGGGGGCCTGCTCAGGTAGAAAAATCGGAAACCGGCAGTGGCGACATTGAAAAACATTGAGTGTAGTAGGCCAAGCATAAATCGCACCATTCATACGGCAGGTGGGGGCAATCCCCGCCTGCTTTTTTATCTCCTTGCTATGCGCAGATAAGCGAAAAAGACTACCCACCCCAACCTGGTAGCCTTAAAAATGACAAGCCGGCAAGATAAAAGTAGCCGGGAAAGAAAAATATCTGTTAAATTCCTCTTACATTTGTAACTCACTCTTTTCCCACAACGTCTAACACCTAAAGGAAGACCATAAACAAAAATAGATGAAAACAAAAGGATTCTTATTCGTAATCATGCTGCTCGGCTGCCTCTTCACTTCGGAAGCCGCCGAACGTGTAAAAGGCAACGGAAAGCTGACCGCCAAGAAAATTAGCGTCGCCGACTTTAACGAAATCAAAATCGACGGGGTAATCGATTTCAACTACGAACAATCGGACGACCCCTCGAGTGTGGAAGTGACGATCGACCAAAATCTTCACCCTTACATCCAAATCGAAGTAAAAGACCGCGTGCTTACCATCGGATTCAAAGGAGCGAAAGTAGATCATTTCACCAAATTCATTGTAAAGACTCATTCCAAGTGGTTGCGTGCAGCCAAAATATCGGGCAATGGCAACTTCATGGTGAACAGTCCTCTTTCCGGCGACGAGATTGATCTCAAAGCCACTGAAAACAGCCTGGTGCAACTCAAAAAAACGGTCACGGTAGGGAAACTCGCCCTGAAAGTGACGGGTAGTGCGAATATGGTAGTCGAACACCTGGAAGCCGATAAGATCGAATGCGATTTAGACGGTTCCGGCTCGATCACCCTTAAAACAGGAAATGCGAAAGAAGGCGAGTACAGCATTGTCACCAATGGCGATTTGCATGCCTTCGGATTAGCTGTACCGCAACTAAGCTGCAAAGTAACCGGCAACGGCCAGGCCGAAATACACCCTACCGACAACCTGAAAGCATCGGTGATCGGAAAAGGATCCATACGCTACAAAGGGCCGACGGCGGTACAACAACGAATTATTGGTAAAGGAACAATAGAGGAGGTAAAATAATGACGAAAAAACAATCAGGACTTATCTGTCTTTTACTGGGATGTACTACTTTTTGTATGGCAGGCCTTAAAGCGGAAAAAATAAAAGGCAACGGAAATGTGGTAACCCGCACCATTCAGGTAGACGACTTTCAGACGGTCAAATTAGGAGAACAAATTAATAAGCAGTCTATCGGAGGTATAAATTGGCCGGGGAAAAAGCAAAAGCCCGTCTTCAACTATACCCAATCCGCGGGAACGGCCACTTTACAGATTACTATGGATGAAAATTTATTCCCCTATCTGGAAATAGAACAAAAGAAAGGTATGTTGACTATCGGCGCCAGAGACAACGATTTCAAAGTATTTCCTACTCGCATGGACATCCACGGCAGTTCGAGCCGATTGGAGAAAATCCAGATTACCGGGTGCATGGATTTCGTGTCCGAGCCCTTATTACAAACCAACTCGCTAACTATCAGTATTTCCGGAGTAGGAGACGCAAAAATAGACGAATTGGTATGTGGAATCCTCGACTGCAATTTAACAGGAGTAGGCAGTCTATATCTAAGCGGTAAAGCCGATGAAGCGGAGTTCGACGTATCCGGCGTAAGCCATGTATATGCATTCGATTGCGTAGTAAAGAACCTGGAATGCGACTTATCGGGGGTAGGATCGATGGAGGTGAATGCCACCGAACATATCAAAGGCAACGTTTCGGGAGTGGGCAATATGAAATACAAAGGTGAAGCCCAAGCAAGCACCTCTTGTTCGGGCATCGGTCATATAAAACACGTGGAAAATTAATGCCTAAAAATCTCCCCTCATGAAAATAAAGCACTTACTTTACGCTTCGGCAGCCTTGCTGCTCAGCAGTTGTTTCCCTTTCCAGACCATCGACGGTGACGGAGACGTGATAACAGAAAACCTGGAAATAGACAATTACACCGAATTGGAAGCAATCTGCCCCTCGGCAAAAATAACCTATACCCAATCGCCCGACGCGGCCGCCCTGAGTATCACTACCGACCGGAACATCTACGAAAAGTTCGAATTTACCGTTAAAAACGGACACAAACTGATTATCCGGCCGAAAAACGAATTCAGAAAAGCCCGTTTCTCGCCAACGGAATTCACCATCGTGACCCGTTCGCACGGTTTGGAAGATATTGATTTAGCCGGTCAGGTGAACTTCGATGTAAACAGCCCCCTCAACGGCGCCCGGCTTTCGGTAGATCTGGCCGGGAGCGGTACGGTGTCCTTCAACGACAGCGTAAAAGTAGAAAAGATAAAGTTGGAGTTAGCCGGAAGCGGCCTTCTCAACCTGCAGGCCATCCGCTGCCAGACGATTGACGGCGACATTGCCGGGAGCGGCACCTTCAACCTGGGAGGAAAAGCCGAAACCGCCTCATACGATATTGCCGGAAGCGGCCGGATCAAAGCCATCAACCTTCAAACCCAAGTTAGCAATTGCGACCTGGCCGGCAGCGGCACTCTGGAAATATTCGCCGAGAAACACATCGACCTGGATGTAGCCGGAAGCGGAAACGTACGTTACAAAGGCAACCCCTCGATCCACAAAGAAGGCATTGACATCGGAAAAATAGAAAGAGCGGACTAAGCTACAGCCACCCTTCTTTCCGATACCACGCGATACTCTCTTCCAACCCTCTGCGCAACGGATAAGCCGGTACAAACCCTAATTCGTTGCGCAGAGGTTCCACCTCGCAAATCCAATTACGCTGTTTGAGAATTTTATACTTATCGCTATTCAGCGTCATACTTTTCCCCAGCAACCGCCCTATCCTTTCCGAACAAAAACAAGCCGCTTTCACCAATCCCATCGGAATACGGGCGTGTACGACACGCTTCTTTTGCAAAATCTCCTGAATCAAGCGCGCATACGCCTCGTCGGTATACACATCTCCGTCGGCAACAAAATAATGCCGGTTCCGAATCTCCGCCTTTTCCAGCGCCAAAAACGCCACGGTTGCCAAATCCTTCACATAAATAAATGTAATCCGCTGAGGCGTACGACCTACCGCCAAATCGAGGCCCGACTGTACACTCCGGATTTCCAGGAAATAATCCTTCTCGCCCGGCCCGTATACCCCCGTCGGGCGTAAAATAACATAGGGAAAATAAGATTGGCTACGCACAAACTTCTCCGCCTCCAGTTTACTCTGTCCGTACGCCGTATCGGGCCGTTGAGGATCGTCGAGCCGGATCGGCCGGAACTCTTTTTCATCGCCCGCGCCGTAACTACTCAAACTACTCATCAACAAAAACTTCCGTGGCGAACACCCGGCCGCATCCAACGCTTCTACAAACCGGCGCGTATACTCGGTGTTCACCCGGAAAAAATTCCGTTTATCCAGCGTTTTCGTCAATCCTGCGTTATGAATTACATACTCCCAACCGCCCTCCGAACGGGCAAAATCGGCTAATAACGTACGGAGGGCCTCCGGCCGGTCGTAAGGAAGATCGATAAAACGAATCCTTGCATCCTGCAACCGGGCCCGGCTGCTGCCGGCGCGCACCCCGGCCCAAACTTCATATCCGCGCCGAAGCGCCTCTTCCACCAGGAAGCCCCCGATAAAGCCGCTAGCTCCCGTAATCAATATTTTCATACACCTTTATTTATTATCTTTCATATAGTAGGTATAATAATACCATAACAATCCGATCCAGTTCAACACCAGAATGGTAAGCACCCAGAGAACCTTTTTCCCGGTGGAAATAAACGGATTTTGCATCACGGCGGTACACCCGAAAAGGATTACCGCGATGCCAATAATATAACCGACCTCCGGCAAGCTGATCCAGCAAACCGGAGAAAACACCCCTAAGCAGAGTTGCATGCGAGTTTGTTAATTAATGATTGTGTTTTTTCAATACCCGGTGCGGCAAATCGCCATGCCCCACCAATTCGATCGGACAGGCGTACTTCTCGTCGAGCCACGCCTCGGAAATATCCGTTCCCGGATGATAATGCAGCGTTTCATTCACACAGGCTATATTTTTCACCAACGACAGAACCGTGCCGATATCGTGCGAAACCAGAATAATGGCCGTCTCTTGGTTGATTTCCTCCAGCAACGGATAGAAATGGGATTCGAACCGCTTATCGACATACGAATTAGGCTCATCCAGAATTAACACTTCCGGCCGCGACACGATGGAACGCCCCAGCAACACCCGCTGCAACTGGCCGCCGGACAATTCGCCGATCGGCCGCCGGTCGAGATGTTCCAACCCCATCCGCTCGATCACCTCGTCGATACGCTTTTCCTGCACCTTGGTAAAGGCCCGGAACAACGGCTTTTCGGCCGACAATCCCGAGGAAACTACCTCCCGTACCGAGATGGGAAACTTCTTATCGATATGGCTCATCTGCGGCAGATACCCTATTTTGAGTGAGGGCACCTCCTTTGCGTCGCGGTAAAAACGGATCGTGCCCGAGAGCGGCGGCAATAAACCCAAAATCACCTTCAACAACGTGGTCTTTCCCCCGCCGTTAGGACCGATAATTCCCAGAAAATCGTCTTTATGCACCACCAGGGAAATATCCCGCAACACGGTTTTATGCCCGTAAGCGGCCGTCACGTGGGTCAGTTCAATCAGTTTCTCCATCGGCAAGCGATTTAGCAATATGAATCATTTCCTTCTTCCAATTATAATCCAACGGGTTAATCCGTACCAAACGACATCCGGTTTCCCTGGCGATCAATTCGGCATTTTTCTGGTCGAACTCCTGCTGGATGAAGACCACCCGGGCCCCATGTTCGCGCGCCGTCTCCACCAATTTTTTCAATTGGGCCGGCGAAGGCTCCTTGCCGTCCATCTCGATGCAAAGCTGCGTCAAGCCGTTTTCCAACGCAAAATAAGTAAGCGCCGGATGATAGATAATAAAGGTTCGCTCGCGCAGCGGTTCCAGCATATGCCGGATCGTAGTACCCGTAGAATCGATTTCAGCCGCCAAGCGATTGTAATTTTCGCGATAATAAGCCTCATTTTCCTTATCCAAAGCAATAAAAGCATCCCGCGTATTCTGCGCAATCGCTTTAGCCCCGCCCACCGAACTCCAGATGTGCGGATCGATCCCTGCCGCATGCGTATGGACAGCCGAAGAAGAAGCGGGTTCCGATGCCTGCTCCTCCCCTGCGTGTACATGCGCTGCGTGTGCTTCTTCCATCTCCGGCTCATCGACAAAATGCACGCCTTCCGACAAATCGAACACCCGCAGACCGGGATTATTGTCTTTGATGGATTGCATCCAAGCCTGTTCGAAGCCGATGGGGCCGATCCGCAGATAAGCGGCGCTCTTCCCTACCCCGATCATTTGCTGAGGAGTAGGATCGTACGTTTCGGGACTTTGTCCGGGAGGCACTAAACAATTGATTTTGAATTTATCGCCCCCAATCTTTTCCGCAAAATAGCGTTGCGGCTCGATGGTGACAGATATGATCTTTTCGTCGCTCTGTTTCGACTGGCTACAAGCCGCCAGCAGCAGGCAGAAAAATCCTATAAGCGTTTTTACTTCTTTCATTTCCTTTATATTTTTGCAAACTTACATAAAATCCACCGAATACAGCACCTCCCGGCCCATTTCCGACAGCATCCGCCGATACCTGGCAGCGGCCTCCGTTCTTACCTTTTTTCTACGAAAGCCACCCAACCTTCCGGCTCAGACCTCCGGCCGAAGCCGCCTCTATCTGCGCCAAGCCGGCCGGCTACCTGCCCTATTTTATAACAAAAGAATACCCGTTTCGGCGGCCGCCCTCCAAACGCTTTCCATAAAAATAACACTTCTACCGGCGCTCCGCCACCCGAAAATCACATCAAAATCAGCCGGTGATCGAGCAAACTGCCAATCGTTTCCTTCAATACCTTCCCATTGATAGGCTTAGACGTATACGCATCGAACCCGCTGCTCACAATGCGTTTCTCATCCTGGGCAAAAGCATACGCCGTAACGGCCAGGATAGGCACCGTAGTGGATAATTTGCGGATTTCCGCTGTAGCCTCGTACCCGTCCATAACCGGCATTTTAATATCCATCAAGATTAGTTGCGGCCGATATTTCTTATACATCTCCACCGCCTCCCTCCCATTCCAGGCATGCAATAGTTTATAGTCGCTCTTCAAAATAGACTCGAACAAACGATAATTACTCGGATTATCCTCGGCCACCAATAATGTTAATTCATTTCGTTTGACCGTCTCCAAACAAACGGGGCTTTCGACGTCACCCCCCGAAAGCGTGGTATCGGGAGCAGGCTGATACGGCAAACTGAACCAGAACAGCGAACCCTTCCCCTCTTCCGACTCCACGCCGATACGCCCGTTCATTTGATTGACAATCATCTCGCAGATACTCAGCCCCAGCCCGGTTCCCTGCACAAACGTATTGAGTTTGATAAACCGTCCGAACACATCTTTCAGTTTCTCGGCGGGAATTCCGCAACCGGTATCGCGTACATAGAACCAGAGAATGTCTTCTTCTTTTATTTCATACCCGAACGTAATGCTTCCCTGGCTGGTAAATTTCAACGCATTCGTCAGCAAATTCGCAAATAATTGCGAAACCCGGTTCTTATCGGTATACGTTACGCAACGAGGTGCAAAATCGCCAAGCCGGAGTTCTACCTCTTTGTTTTTGTTCTTCAACCGGAAAGAATGTTCCAGATCCCGCAGGAGCAAATTTATATCCACATATTCGTACGAAAATTCGAGCGTGCCGGCCTCAATTTTCGATAAATCGAGTATATCGTTGATAAGTTGCAGCAAAAGAGAATTATTATTTTCGATAATATCCACAAACTCCTGTTTTTCCTCCGCGTTATCGGTCGATGCCAGAATATTGGAAAAGCCCACGATGGCATTCAGGGGCGTACGGATTTCATGACTCATATTGGCCAGGAAAGCCGACTTCAATTTATTCGACTCCTCGGCCTGCTCTTTCGCCTTCCGCAATTCATGCTCCAACTGTTTCCGTTCGGTAATGGAAATAGTCGATCCGATCAACGCATCCGGTTCGGCCATGACCTGAATCTCCTCCCATTCATGCTCCACGCTGCCGGGTATCGTCTGGGTCAGGCAATATTCCTTGCGGATCTTCTTTACCTTTCCTTCCAATAAATCGTCGAAAGCCTCTTTCACACACGCCCGGTAAGCCGGATGAATCCGTTCGAAATATTCCCGGATTGTCATCTGTCGTGTACTGGTTTCGGCCGTCGTGCCGCCCTCCGAAGGCTCGGAAGGCGTTTCATAAATAATCACTCCCTCGCCTACATTATACCGCCAGGGCATCATATCGGCCGCATCCAACGCCATTGTAAGCTTATGATTGCTCGATTCCAGATGCACCTGGAAATTATGAATATCGGTAATATCGATAAAGAACGTATCGACAATATCCGTCTCGGAAGTAGGCATAATAATAATGTTATAATACAACCGGCTGGGCTCATAATAATATTCATACGTAAAAGGCTTTCCGGTCTTTATTACATTGGGCAGCGCCGATAAATGGAAAGTATAACTTTCGCCGATGACGTCCCGTATCTCGCTTCCCAACCGCCCTACCGCCTCGGCTCGGGGAGCAATTTTGTCCTCGAAGGCCCGGTTTACGTCCAGAATCCGGAAATCGGTTCGCTCTTCTTCGTACACCAACTGCTGCCGGGTATAGGGCACGGGCATATTATTGAATAAATCGCGATAACGCAACAAGATACGGATTTCCTTCAATTTCAACTGATGCCGCGACCGGTTGACAAAGTAGCCTATCACCCCTATTACCAAAATCAGGCAAATCACGGCCCACACCACATGGGTTCCATATTGCTGCATAAAAGTGGGAGGAGCCTGAAAATAGATTGCATCGGCCGGAAAACGACTTTTATCGACGCTTTCGGTCTGCATGGCCGGATAATTCAGGTATTTTTGCGGCCGGTCGATTACCCTAACAGGCAACGCACTCATCCGCTCTCCCCGGCAAAGAGCATCCAGCAAGGGTTCGAGGGCTTGCTTAATTTCCTCCTTGCCGTTGTAATAGCCGCCCATCGAATAGCCGTTTTGCGTTCCGATATCAAAAAGGGTAAATACAGGCACTTGGGAAATGCTATTGACGGTAAGACTAAAATTATTCGTCAGAAACGAATTTTCCATAAACGGGCTTCTCGTGAGCCAGGAAATAAATAAAACGGCAGTGGAATGGGTCGGATCGTCTGTAGAGATAATGTGAAACAAACTATCGGTGGAACAACTTCCCTCGGTTAGAAACTCCACCTTTTGCTCGGGAAAATAGGCCGTCGACACCTGCCGGATCTGCTCGCGCAACCAAGCGCATACGTATCGCCGGTCGGAAATCACGATCAGCCGGTTCAAAGTAGGCAGTAGTTGTTTGGCCAGATCGATCGTACCCTTTACATAAAAGGGCAGCACCAAGGCGGCAGCATTCTTTCCTTCCATTGCCTGCTGCAAGGCGATATTTTCGTCCTCACGGGCCAGCTCCTTGTGCACATACTGTTCGAAAGGAGCTACCTGATTATGGTAAGCACAAACGATAGAGGGCAAATCGCCCCACCGGGTTTGAACGGTATCCCTCATCAACATCCATACATCCGCCCCGAAATAAATAATGCCGGCCGGCTTGTGGTCGAAGGTACGAAAAAAATCTTCCTGTTTTATTTTCAGCTTTTCCTGCGTATTGACCAACAACAAATCGATCGGATCGATCCGCATGGCGTATCCCCGGTCGAGCATGTAGTGAGAAACCGACTCCATTAAATGGGCTGACCACGATTCGTTTTCGAGATACGGATTAATGATCAGGTAATAATCGTTATTTTTCGGAGACGGCCCGGCGGCGGCGCAAAGATGCGCCCAAGCTATCCAAAAAACACAAAAAACTCCCAGTATGTATTTTTTATAGCTGGCAGACGTTCTCATGGATTCTACAAGTTAGATTTTATTATATCTCCTAAAATATAATTTAGCATTCTTAGGCTTGACAAATATACGAAATATCGTACATTTGCATCGTGG
>DBFJSK010000632.1:0-8854 GCA_048403675.1 Tannerellaceae bacterium
TTTCGTTGTTGGTCTTCATCAAGAATGTCAGCGGCTTAACTTGTTCGGAAACAGCAAAGCGACCTTCTTTATCCAATACCACGTTGTCGGCTGTAGCGCCGTTAATCAGTTTTGCACCGCGAATTTTCAAGGTATACGACTGCCGATACAACGGTTTCAAACCGGCCACGGCTTGCGATGTATACCCGTAAGCATAGAGCGGGTCTTTCACGTTCAGAGAAAAAGCAGCCTTGGCGCCTACATACAGCACCGAGTCGTCTACTTCGGCGTTCACGCCTGCATAGTATGCATCGGAAAATTCGTGCAGATACCGGAATTTGTAGCGGGTTACCAGCAACTCTTCCGGATCGGCATATTTGTAACCCAACAGGCTATCTCCCTTCACAGCGGCCGTAGCGGCTTCAAAGCTGTCGGCCGACAGACCTTTACGTATACCCTTGTGATCCGTCAGATCGTAAGGAGTCTCCTTATCCAACTGGATGTCAGCAACCGTTTTTGTCGAGAATTCCCGATTCGTAATCCGGATGGGAGAGGTTTCCGAGTTCGGCCTGTTCTTTTCAACCACCCATTGGAAAGAAGGCATCGTCCACGGATCGACGTTCTTTTCAAAGGTTACCCATTGTATCGTGGTATCTCCGTAAATCGGAACAGCAAGGTATTTATCGTCCGGGTTCTTGATGAGATACAGATCGCTCGGCACTGTGGTTTTCGTAGTTGCCACACCGCCGCCGCATACAAAACCCAATGCGATTTCAGACGTGTTCGAACCTACCGTCAGCACCTTGGAATCTCCCAGATCTTGAATATAGATTTTTAGTTTATCGGTAGTTGTAATCAGCGGGGAAGCCGACCAGGGCTTACCTGTCTTTTGTTCCAGCACGGCACCCTGTACGTGGATCGAGAGACTATCGGAAGCTGGATAATAAATAAAACAGAAAGCATAGTTTTCAGTTTTCATGCCGTTAGTCGTGACCGGACTCATGACAGCGCTTCTATAGGATTGGGTAGAAGTAGTATCCGTAAGCGTCACGAACTTAACTCCCGTGGTGTTGTGGTAAGCGCTATCCACACGCAGGTACTTTCCTGTCGATTTGTTAACAAGCGTCACGTAAGTGCCTAATGTATCGCTGACGGCC
This sequence comes from Tannerellaceae bacterium, assembly GCA_048403675.1. Taxonomy (GTDB): domain Bacteria; phylum Bacteroidota; class Bacteroidia; order Bacteroidales; family Tannerellaceae; genus Parabacteroides. The sequence continues at coordinate 1,137 of DBFJSK010000632.1, forward strand.
TTCAATTCGTTAGCAAAGACGTTCGAAGCGGCCGTCTGGCTGAATTTGAGTTTGAAAGACGTTCCTCCGGGATTCGTACCTAGCATCGTATTCAAAGCGTCGGAGTCCAAGAATATCTTCTTCGGTTTTTCCAACGAGAAGAGATAGGCATTATCACGGCCTGTTACATCGTATACTTCATTCGCGCCTAATTTAACGCCTACGATTTTATTGCTTACAACCTTTAAAGCGACGACAGAATCGGCCTTATAGTATGAAAATAGCGGACGTCGGGTTTCAACGCCTTCGGCATAGGTGGCAGAGAAAGCCCACCCGCTGATCGTTCCGCCCACCGTCAACTGCGCAGAGGCAGTACCACCAGGCACTGTGCCCAATACGCCGTCCATATCTATATCCAGCAAGCTTCCGAATCGTCTGTTGGTAAAGTCGAATTTGGGGCTCTGCCCTTGATCGGGAGCGTCCACGTGGATACACCACAAAGACCTTACAATCGTACTGATAACAGGAGAAGTGGGGGAAATAAGCCCCAATTTGCCGTTTGCATCCAAAGCGACGAAAGTGCCCATAGCCTCGGATTTGATCTGGTACAATCCTTCGTTGGAGCCTACTTTCAGCGGTATAGACGGATCGACTGCCGCGAAGGCGGAAAAGGCGTTCCACACGAAAGCAGCTAATAGTGTAAAAACTCGTTTGTTCATGGTTGTCAATTTTTTGATGATTGGAAATATTGTTTCCGATAGACGCAAACTCCGGAACGGTCTGATGAAACACTCGTTTCTAGTCGATCTCTCAAAAATACACATTTATTTGATAACCAGCACTTATTCTCTTAAAAATGCTTTTTACAACTCTATTTATCAGCAAAATAGTATCAGTTCTTAACATTAGGTAGGTTTTTGAAGACAAAATGGGCATTCATAAGTATTTCCCGCAAGAAAGGAATAAAAAAGAAAAGATGTTTTCATTAGTTTGTATCAGGAAGCATGTATAGGCAGATAAGCGACGATTTAATTTATTCAATCCTTTACTTGAATACGTTTCGTTTGGAAACGTAAATCTTAAATTGTTTGTTTGTAAACAAAAACGAAAGCCCCGATAACCATCGGGGTATTGAGGTTATCGGGGCTTATACGCAATTTACCCTTTCTCCTAACGAAGAAAGGGTAAATTTATTTTATCTTTCAGCGAAGTGCATTGTTTGAAAGCGACCGCTCTCTTACAGATGCACTTCCTTTAGATTAAGAATCCTTATTTTACAACCGTCTTAACAGCTTCTTCGCCTTCTACAGCTACTACTACGATACCAGCCGGTACGCCTACGGTAGCATTGTCGGAAGTCAGAACTGTTTCAGCAACCGGCTGACCCAGGATATTCGTGATTGTCAGAGATTTGCCAGCAGCGTTCTTCACGATAACGGCACCTGCAATTGTCTGAACGGATACTTCGCTCGTAGACAGGCTTTCGTTTTCTGTCGGAGTTTCAGCCGTCTTTTCTACATTGAAAATTTCAGCTTCGTTGGCAGCGTCTGAGAAAGCAGCATAAGATACAACGGGAACACCGTTCTGAACTTTCACCCAACCACCCTGCATCGGAGCGATCATCTGGCCGTCAGTTTCAGCAGATTCCATCAAGAAGTTGTCAGAACCTTCTTCCAACAGGCGGAAGGAGAATACTGTGTTCTTGTGCAAGTTGTTGTCCAAACGGATCTTGTTCGGCAGTTTGCCAAAGTCAACAGGATCAGCCCAGTTAGCCGTGTCACCCTTCAGGATATACAGTGTATCACCTTTGTGGATAGCTTCTACGAAAGCCAGACGAACCTGGTTGTTCCAGATGTAATCGGCATCGCGTACAGCACCTTTATAGTTACCGGCAACCTTTGCAGAGTCAACCGTGTTGATCAGATAACGAGCGCGAACATAACCTGTTGTACCCGGAGTAGCGTGCGAGCAAGTCCATTTATCCAAAGCGTTACCATCTTTGTCGAAACCGTGGTTGTGATCCAGCGGACAAGGAACAGCATCCGAACCCGGGATGATTCTTACGTCAACACCCAGCAGATACTGCGGTTTGATATAACCTGTACCGCGGTTTACATAAGCCGTATCAGCATAGATAGCGCGTTTGGCATTCGGGAACTGGATATTGTTGTTTACACCCAAGAAGTTGATTTCTTTACCTTCAGAGTATACGCTGTGAGCGTCTTCGAACAACATGTCGGCCGGGTTGTTTACACGGAAGAATTTCAGTGTGTCGGGAGCGTCGTTAGCAACAGAACCTTCTTTTTCCGTATTGAAACGTCTGTAAAGCGGAGATTCGTCAACTTCTACAGAGAAAGCGGAAGTACGAGATTCCGTCATGATCTGATTCTTCAACCACAGGTTGTTATCGTCCGTACCTACTTTCGTAGTGTCGGCGCCCAGCTTAACAAAGGCGTAGAACAATTCGTCCTTATCGTTGATAGCCTTTTCGTTGTTGGTCTTCATCAAGAATGTCAGCGGCTTAACTTGTTCGGAAACAGCAAAGCGACCTTCTTTATCCAATACTACGCTGTCGGCTTTAGCACCGAAGATCAGTTTCGCATTGCGGATCTTCAACGTATACGACTGGCGATACAACGGTTTCAGACCGGCTACGTTAGCAGAAGTATAACCATATTGATACAGAGCGTCTTTAACCTTCAAAGAGAACGGAGATTTAGCACCTACATACAGGATAGAGTCGTTTACTTCAGCGTTAACGCCTGCATAGTATTCATCAGAGAATTCGTGCAGATAACGGAATTTGTAACGAGTTACCAGCAATTCTTGAGCGTCAACATATTTGTAACCCAGCAAGCTATCAGCTTTAACTTCAGCAGAAGCAGCAATGAAACCGCCTACGTTGATACCTTTGGCAACACCCTTGTCATCCGTTACAACGGCAGCCGTTACTTTATCCAACTGGATGTTCTGGCGAGACAAGCCGGGGAATTCACGGTTCGTGATCTTGATCTGGGAAATGTCAGAGTTCTTGATGTTCTTTTCAACAACCCACTGGAAGGAAGGCATTGTCCAAACATTTACGTTCTTTTCCAAAGTTACCCATTGCATAGTCGTATCACCGTGGATCGGAGCAGCCAGATATTTGCCGTCAGCGCTCTTGATAACGTACAGGTCGCTCGGAACCGTAGTTTTCGTAGAAGCAACCGGAGTACAAGTACCGAAGCCTAACGTGATTTTCGTAGAATCTTTACCTACCGTCAAAACGCTGGAAGTAACCAGGTCCTGAACATATACGTGCAGATCGTCGCGGTTTGTAGACAGAGCGGAAGTAGCCCAAGTTTGACCGTTTTGTTGTTCCAGAACAGCGCCGTTTACCGTGATAAAGATGCTATCGGAAGCCGGAGCATATTCGAAATGGAAAGCATAGTTCTGAGATTGCAGACCGTTCGTCAAAGCTGCAGAAGTAGCGGACTTTTCATACGCAGTGGCAGAAGTTGTATCCGTGATCTGGATAAACTTAATACCCGTTGTATTGTTGTAAGCCGTATCCACACGCAGATATTTGCCAGTCGATTTGTTAATCAACGTAACAAAACCGCCTAATGTATCTTTGACAGCCGTCAGTTCATTAGCAAACACGTTCGGATTTGCCACTTTGTCGAATGTCAGTTTGAAAGACGTACCTGTCGGATTCATACCCAGCATCGTGTTCAATGCAGCAGCATCCAACGTCAAGCGATCCGGTCTTTTCAAAGAGAACTGATAAGTGGCATCAGCGCTGGTGACAGCCTGTACTTCGTTCGCACCCAGCTTAACACCTACGATTTCAGAACCATTAGCTCTCAAAGCGACAACAGAGTCAGCCTTGTAATACGAGAATAACGGTTGTTTAATTTCAACGCCATCTGCATATGTACTGGAGAATGCCCAGCCATTGATGTTGCCGCCTACTACCAATTGGGGAGAAGAAGTAGCATGAGAAACAGTTGCCATCGCGCCTTCCATGGAAATATCCAAGACACGACCGTGTTGTTTGTTCGTAAAGTCGAATTTCGGAGTCTGGCCCTGGTTGTAGGCATCCACGTTGATGCACCAAAGCGTACCTGCAAAATTAGCGGCAGCCGCATTGGCGGGAAGAAGTCCCAATTTATCATTTGCATCCAAACTAACGACAGTACCGGCAGAAACAGACTGAATCTGATACAGGCCTTCGTTAGAACCAACCTTCAGCTTAATGGATGTATCGATGGTCGTCTGCGCGGAAACGGCCGAAGATGCCAACACTAAGCCTGCTAACAAAGTAGAAAACTTTTTGTTCATAATTTAACAATTTAATATTAATACTAAAGTATAACTATATTCTAATCTTGAATTCGTGCACATAGAGTGGCTTTCACGGATTGATCCCTTTGAATCATCATTGCAAAGGTACATGTTTCTTTTATTCCTGCAATTCTTTTTTACGAAAAAAATCCCTACATATATGCTTTCTTATCAATCAAATAGCCTATTGTATACAAAACCCGCATTTCCGAGTACGAAGTAGCCGGATAGAGGTATCAAACCCTATCTTATTCCGATCAAAAAGCATTCTTCCGAATTTTACAGTAACAAAAAGAAGTGAATATACTGTATTCCATACAGTTAGACACTCAGATGGATTTTCCTCCGCTTCCAGTTATTTCTTTTTAGTATATATATAATGTACGCCCGTACCTTATATATTGCTATTCTGTCGACCCGAAAAAAAAGCTTTTTACTTAGGAATTAGAAACCGCTTCCCGCTTGCGCGATGGCATTTTTTTCTCTTGGAATAAGCTGGAATTTTTTACACAAGCAATAAATAAATATGCTTGGTAATTAAACTTTTTGAGCTAGGTAATAATAACTTAATACCTGGCTACTAAAACTTTATGACCAAGGTCAAAAATATTTAATTTCGGCTTTAAAAAAATACCTCTTCCGCTGGGAAAGTAGTACGCATAGGAATAAAAAAACGTACAGCCACGGGAACCTCAAATTCCTGCGGCTGTACGTACGAAAAAAAAATTGAACTGGATTTATCGCCCGCATTCGGGGGATAAACAGGTTATAATTTCGTTTTTAAATAGCGTCCGGTATACGAATCCGGACATTCGGCCACCACCTCGGGCGTCCCGGCAACAACCAAATGGCCGCCGGCTTTCCCACCCTCGGGACCCAGATCGATCACATAATCGGCACATTTGATAACGTCCATATTGTGTTCAATAATGACCACCGTATGCCCCTTTTCAATCAGCGCATTGAAAGCTTTCAGGAGCGTTTTGATATCGTGGAAATGAAGCCCGGTAGTAGGTTCGTCGAAAACAAAAAGGGTAGGTTGCTGCTTTTCCTGTCCTAAATAATAGGCCAGCTTGACACGTTGGTTTTCGCCACCCGAAAGCGTAGAGGAAGTTTGTCCCAGCTTGATATAGCCCAAGCCTACATCCTGCAAAGGTTTCAAGCGGCGCACGATCTTTTTTTCCTGACTTCCGGTAGCGGCCGAGAAAAATTCGACGGCTTGGTTGACGGTCATTTCCAGGACGTCGTAAATACTATGGCCCTGATATTCCACGTCGAGCACGTCCGACTTAAATCGTTTGCCGTGGCAAGCTTCGCATTCAAGGGTAATATCGGCCATAAACTGCATCTCGACCGTAATCTTACCTTCTCCTTTACATTCCTCACAGCGACCGCCTTCTTTATTGAAAGAAAAGTAGGCGGAATTATAACCCATTTGCTTCGACAAGGGTTGTTCGGCAAAGAGCTTGCGGATTTCATCGTAAGCGCCAATATAGGTAACGGGGTTCGAACGGGAGCTTTTCCCGATGGAATTCTGATCTACAAATTCTACCGCCTTAATCAGTTGCAAATCGCCCTCGATAGCCGAACAATCTACCGTAAGGCGGGCCGCTTCGTCGAGATGGCGCTTGACGCCTTCATAAAAAATATCGCGTACCAAGGAGCTTTTGCCCGATCCGCTGACGCCGCTCACGACGGTCATCACATTGAGCGGAAAACGTACATCAACGCCTTTCAGGTTATTTTTCCGGGCCCCTTTTACTTCGATATAATTATTCCACGGGCGGCGGAAAGGCGGCACTTCGATTTCTTCTTCGCCGGTGAGGTAGCGTACCGTATAGCTCGAACTACTGGTTTGGAGCCGGTTCACGTCTCCCTGATAAATCACTTTTCCGCCCAAGCGTCCGGCTTCGGGGCCGATGTCGATAATGTAATCGGCTGCGCGTATAATTTCTTCGTCGTGTTCGACAACCACGACCGTATTGCCCAAGGCCTGCAATTGCCGCAATACTTTTATCAGTAAATCGGTATCGCGCGAATGCAACCCGATACTCGGCTCATCGAGAATATAGAGCGAACCTACCAGACTGCTACCCAGAGAAGTAGCCAAATTAATGCGTTGGCTTTCGCCTCCCGATAAAGAAGCTGAAAGGCGGTCGAGGGTGAGATAACCCAATCCTACATCGAGCAGAAATTGCAGACGGTTGTTGATCTCCGCCAGCAAACGTTTGGCTACCACGGAGTCGGTAGCGTCGAGTTCCAAACGGTCGAAGAAGGCTTTAGCTTCGGTGATGGGAAGGGCAACTAGCTCGGCGATGTTTTTACCGCCTACCTGTACATATAAGGCTTCGGGTTTTAAACGGCTGCCTTTGCAGGCGGGACAAACGGTTTTCCCCCGGTAGCGGGCTTGCATCACCCGGTATTGTATTTTATAGAGATTTTCTTCTACGAATTGGAAGAAATCGTCGATTCCGTGCAAACCCGGAGCGCCGTGCCAAAGGAGATCTTTTTCCTGTTCGGTCAGGTCGTAATAAGGACGGTGAATCGGAAAATGGTAACGTTCGCTTTTGGTGATAAATGCTTTCAGCCATTCTCCCATGACTTCTCCTTTCCAGCAGACTACGGCGCCTTCATACACCGAGCGGCTCTTATCGGGAATGACCAGATTCTCATCGATGCCCAGTATTTTTCCGAAACCTTCGCATACCGGGCAGGCGCCCAGCGGGTTATTGAAGCTGAACATCATATCGGAAGGTTCTTCGAATAGCATGCCGTCGGCCTCGAATTTTTTGGAATATTCCTTTACGAGGGTGTTTTCGGGCAGGTAGATCCGTACCCGCGAGGTACCGTGTCCTTCGAAAAAGGCGGTTTCGGCCGAATCGGCCAGACGGGTTTTCAAGGTTTTATCGGACGATACGACCAGGCGGTCGATCAGTAATTCGACCGCCTGGGAGCTTAGCAGCGCTTCATCGGCCAGTACTTCGGCGATCCGGTAGATTTTATCGTCGATAGAAATTCGGGTATAGCCCTCTTTTTGAAGAATTTCCAATTGTTCGGCCAAACTTCGTCCTTCCGGCAAGACCACCGGTGCGTATACGGCAAAACGGGTGCCTTCGGGATAGGCCAGCACTTCGCGCACAATATCGGCTACCTGGTGTTTTTTTACTTCTACGCCGGATACGGGTGAAATGGTTTTACCGATCCGGGCATACAACAGGCGAAGGTATTCGTAAATTTCGGTAGAAGTGCCGACTGTGGAACGCGGGTTGCGGGTATTGACCTTTTGCTCGATGGCGATGGCGGGGGGAATGCCTTTGATGTAATCGCATTCGGGCTTACTCATACGGCCCAGAAACTGCCGGGCATAGGCCGAGAGGCTTTCCACATAGCGTCGTTGACCTTCGGCATAGAGG
>DBFJSK010000633.1:0-2992 GCA_048403675.1 Tannerellaceae bacterium
TGTATCGCTGGATACCGCAGCGCGGGGTGGCGGTAAGCTCTACATTAATATTATAGTCCTGCAACAAGACGCGGTAGTAACCGGCCGAAGCGGCTTCGTCGTTGTGCGAGAAAGTGGAATAAATGCCTAAGGGAGCCGGGGCCTCTTTATAGGGCCGGGTGACGGGCATAAAGAGAATATCGTACAAATCGCCCGCTCCCGTTCCCGACAGGTGGGTATGGCTGAATCCGGCGATGATGGAATCGGGATAATAATAGCCGGCGATGCGATCCCAACCGGGCAGCCCGTTGTCGGGGCTGAGTTGCACCATGCCGTAAGGTGCTTGGGCGCCGGGGTAGGTATTACCGGTAAAATCGGTTCCGATAAACGGATTTACATAGCCGGCATAATCGGTTTCATGCGCTGTTTGCTTCTCAGGCGAACAGCCGACGAAGGCTGCAAGCGCTGCCAGGGCTGTCGCCAATAGGGGGATGTGTTTCATGTTTAACTTTTTTGTTTTGAATCCAGACAAATATAGCAGATTTTTCCCAAACGAGGAAATCTGGCGAGGGAGAAAAACGTTTGCTATTCGCGAAAGACTTATTTTCTTTATAGTCAGTCTATTTCTCGGCATCCGGAACTCTCCCAAAAATCCGTTCCGACCTTTGACGGAAAGTTTATATCGGTAAATAATTCAATTCCCAAACGAATTATGTACTTTTGCAACTATATCAATCGGGAGCGTTTTACTTCACGAAAGGAAACGGCAGGGATACCAAAGCGCAAACGTAGGCGCCCGGCCCCATCTATCCTCCGGAGCATCGAAACTTCTTAACCAGCATCCCCGGCAAGGATAGAAAGAACAAGTAGGGATGCAGCCTTATAACCGGCTAAAAACAAGTCTTACAATAAGATTCCCGATCGATTTGCATCCAAAGAAAAAGAGAACCCAATGACATTCCCTAACGACAAAAGATAAAAACTCAAAAACAACCCACCATGAAAGGCGACGCCACCAAAATAAACGACCTCTTTTTAGGGCCTAAAACATCATTTATTATCCCTTTGTACCAACGTAATTATGATTGGGACGAGAAAAATTGCAAACGGCTGTTCGACGACCTTGTAACCGTAAAAAATAAAAACCTGAACAGCCATTTCTTTGGCAGCATCGTAGCTTGCAGGACGAATATGGCCGATGAAGACTGGCTCATCATCGACGGGCAACAGCGCATCACCACCGTTTCTTTATTGATCCTGGCGCTTATCAATGCCGCCCAGGCACATGATATAGCCTGTGAATACCCCGACGACATCCAAAAAATCAAGGACAACTACCTGCTGGCCGACCGCAAAAAAACACATCGCAAAATCAAGTTGCGCCCCATCCCCAGAGACATGCAAGCCTATGACGCCCTGTTTTCCGGCCAATCGGAAGAATACGTAAAAAACTCCAAGATGACGCGCAATTATCTATTCTTCTATGAACAAATCAAACTCAGCGGCTTTACCTTCGACGAGCTGATAGAAACGGTAGAGAAACTGGTAGTTGTTTTTATCCGGCTGGAATCGGGAGATGATCCGCAACTGATCTTCGAAAGTTTAAATTCCACCGGCTTGGATTTGAGCGAGGCCGACAAAGTAAGAAACTACTTGTTGATGTCGCTCAGCGCCTCCGATCAAGAAAATTACTACAATCAGTACTGGAATAAAATGGAGGAATGCACCGATTATGAACCGACCATGTTCATCCGGGACTATCTGACGGTACGCCTCAAACACATCTGCACGATCGATAACCTTTATTTCGACTTCAAGCAGTTCGACGTCGCAGCCCGGAAAGACCGTAAGGAACGACTTGAAGAAATGCTCGTGTATGCCCGCTACTATGAACAGATCGTCAAGGGAAAAACCGGCAGCCTACGTTTGAACAAAAAGCTGCGTCAGCTCGATATACTCAATTCTTCGGTGGATATGCCCTTCTACCTGGCCTTCTTCCATTACGCCAAGGAGAACCATATCGGCGAAGACGAGATCTTTCAAGTGCTCGACATCATTGAAGCATACTGGGCCAGACGCATCATTTGCAACCTTCCGGCCAACTCACTTGCAAAAGTATTTGCCATACTGCATTACGATGTGCTACGCATCATCGTTACCCACGAAAAACGTCAAATTCCCGTTGGCGTATCCTACTCCGAGCTTTTGAAATTCGTGTTGTTGAAAAAGCAAGGCAACGCGCTCTTTCCCCGAGATCCCCTCCTGACGCAGATGTTCAAAACACGCCAGATCTACAAACTCCCGATCGATTACCGCTATTTTCTATTCGAACGCATGGAGAACGAGAACAATCCCGAAGGCAACCGCGACATTGCAGGCGAAATGAAACGTGAAGAGCGCCCCATCAGCATCGAGCACATTATGCCCCAGACCCTGAACGACGATTGGCGCAAAGCTTTGGGAGACAACTATGCCGAGATTCATGATACGTATCTGCACACCTTTGCCAACCTGACCTTAACGGGATGGAATCAAAATTACAGCAACCGCAAATTCACGGATAAAAAGAATGGTTACTATGACAACAAAGGCCATTTCATCAGCGGGTTCAAAGACTCAGGGTACCGGCTGAGCAACTTTCTGAAAGAATGCGACAAGTGGACGGAAGACGAAATCCTGGCCCGCCAGGCTATCCTGTTGGATAAGTTTATACATTTGTGGCCCATGATAACATCCACTTACCTGCCTTTGGAAAAGGAAACTGAAATTATTTCTTTTGATGATGACGAGTTTGAGTACAAAAACAGAAAAATAGCGGCATTTATCTACAAAGGCGAACGCCACGATGTCTCGACTTGGAAGCAGATGCTGATAGAAGTCTGCCAACTTGTTTACCGTGAACATAAAGCAACCATGACCTTCCTCGGGACAAAGCGATGCTGGCTACACGACAACGCCACTTCGGAGAGGAGCCTGATAGGAGATCATTGTTATGTATATTCTTCCTGTGATA
>DBFJSK010000634.1:0-4777 GCA_048403675.1 Tannerellaceae bacterium
AACCTTAAATCTAATACTATTATGAAAAAACCACGATGCAAAGGTACGATCTTTTCTGATTTTGTCAAGAGCCAGGCTGCTAAAATATGTTGTTCAACATATAAATAACCTGAAAAGAGGCTGCCTCCGTTCCCTCGGGCAGCCTCTTTGCTTATTTCAAAAACCGGAAGGCGGTTTTTAGTCTTTCAGTTTCGCTTTGATAAATTCGCGGTTCAAACGAGCGATATTGCTTATGGAAATATTCTTCGGACATTCCATTTCGCAAGCCCGGGTGTTGGTGCAATTACCGAAGCCCAGTTCGTCCATTTTCGCCACCATTGCTTTGGCACGACGGGCAGCTTCCACGCGTCCCTGCGGCAACAGCGCCAACTGGCTTACCTTAGCGGATACGAACAACATAGCCGAACCGTTCTTACATGCGGCCGCACAAGCCCCGCAACCGATACAAGCGGCTGCATCCATCGCCAAGTCGGCGTCTTTCTTCGGAATCGCAATGGCATTCGCATCGGGTACCCCTCCTGTATTGATCGAGACGAAACCACCGGCCTGCATAATTTTATCGTAAGCGCCGCGATCCACCATCAAGTCGCGGATAACCGGGAAACCGGCTGAACGCCACGGTTCGATCGTAATGGTTTCTCCATCGTGAAAACGGCGCATGTAAAGCTGGCAAGTCGTCGCTCCCGTAGCCGGGCCGTGGGGATGTCCGTTCACGTACAGCGAGCACATGCCACAGATACCTTCCCGACAGTCATGGTCGAAAACGATAGGATCTTTTCCTTCGCTGATAAGTTGTTCATTTAAAATATCCAGCATTTCCAGGAAAGAGGCTCCCTGGAAAATGTTTTTCAGCTCATACGTTTCGAACTGCCCTTTCTCTTTCGGACCCTTCTGACGCCAAACTTTCAGTGTGACATTTATATTTTTATCCATGATTCTAATTTTTCTAATTGATTGATTACTTCTTATAGTTACGCGTCTGAGGTACTACGAATTCATAGTTCAACATTTCCTTCAGCATAACAGGGTCTTTGTCTTCACCCTGGTATTCCCAGCAGGATACGTAAGAGAATTCAGCATCGCGGCGAAGAGCTTCCCCTTCCTCCGTCTGATATTCTGAACGGAAGTGACCACCACAAGATTCGGCGCGATCGAGCGCATCGTGTGCCATCAGCGTACCGATTTCGATGAAGTCGGCCAGGCGCAGGGCTTTTTCCAGTTCGACATTCAAATCGGCTGCTTTTCCCGGAATGTGGACGTTTGTCCAGAATTCTTTCTTCAAATCTTTCAACATCTGAATAGCTTCCTGCAACCCTTTGGCGTCGCGAGCCATGCCGACGTGATCCCACATGATATGTCCCAGTTTCTTGTGGATCGAATCAACCGATTCTTTTCCTTTTACGCTCATCAGTTTGTCGATACGCGCCTGGATACCCTTTTCGGCCGCTGCAAACTCGGGCAGTTCGGTGCTGAAACGCGGAACCTGAATCTGGTCGGACAAATAATTCTGAATCGTATAAGGCAACACGAAGTAGCCGTCGGCCAATCCCTGCATCAACGCGGAAGCTCCCAGACGGTTGGCTCCGTGATCGGAGAAGTTGGCTTCACCGATCGCGAACAGACCCGGTACGGAAGTCATCAATTCATAGTCTACCCACAGACCACCCATCGAATAGTGCAGGGCCGGATAGATCATCATCGGCGTTTCGTAAGGATCGTCGTCGGTGATTTCTTCGTACATATCGAAGAGGTTACCGTATTTCTGTTTCACCACTTCCTTGCCCAAACGGTTGATGGCATCGGAGAAATCGAGGAACACGGCCAGCCCGGTATTATTTACGCCATAGCCTGCGTCGCAACGTTCCTTGGCGGCACGCGAAGCCACGTCGCGGGGAACCAGGTTACCGAAGGCCGGATAACGGCGTTCCAGATAGTAATCGCGATCTTCTTCGGGAATGTCTTTCCCTTTCTTCGTACCGGCCTGGAGCGCCTTGGCATCTTCCAATTTTTTCGGTACCCAGATACGACCGTCATTACGCAGCGATTCCGACATCAGCGTCAGCTTCGATTGGAAGTCGCCGTGTACCGGAACGCAAGTGGGGTGAATCTGCACCATACAGGGATTGGCGAAATAAGCGCCTTTCTTATAACACTGCCAAGCGGCCGAGCCGTTGGAAGCCATCGCGTTGGTAGAGAGGAAGAACGTATTCACGTAACCGCCTGTAGCTACCACTACGGCATGGGCGGCATAACGTTCGATCTGCCCGGTAATCAGGTTGCGAGCAATGATACCGCGGGCACGACCGTCCACTTTCACCACGTCGAGCATTTCGTGACGGGTATACATTTTGACCTTGCCCAGTCCGATCTGACGGCTCAAAGCCGAATAAGCGCCCAGCAACAACTGCTGACCCGTCTGGCCGCGGGCATAGAACGTACGGGATACCTGCGCGCCGCCGAACGAACGGTTATCGAGCAGACCGCCGTATTCGCGGGCGAAGGGAACGCCCTGGGCTACGCATTGGTCGATAATGGCATTGGAAACTTCGGCCAACCGATATACGTTGGCTTCACGGGCGCGGTAGTCGCCCCCTTTGATGGTATCGTAGAACAAACGATAGACCGAGTCGCCGTCGTTCTGGTAGTTCTTGGCGGCATTGATACCTCCCTGGGCGGCGATGGAGTGCGCCCGGCGGGGTGAATCCTGAATACAGAAGTTCAATACGTTGAATCCCATTTCGGCCAGCGAGGCGGCAGCGGATGCACCGGCCAGACCTGTACCTACTACGATTACATCCAAGCGACGTTTGTTTGCGGGGTTCACCAGTTTCTGGTGATCTTTATAATTTTTCCACTTCTCAGCCAACGGGCCTTGAGGTATTTTAGAATTTATTTCAGTCATAATAATTTATTTTCAATGATTGCTTATTAATTGCCGGCTATTGCGAAAGGTGAAGCTTGACAGTTTAGCAACCGCCGACGCCATTGAGGTAGAAAATAATCGTAATGATGGCAAACACTGCGCAGACTACGGTTGCAAAAATCTTGGAGATGGTTTCCCAACGGTTCATCCAGATGGTATTGTTCCAACCGATGGTCTGAATCGAACTCCAGAATCCGTGTGTGAGGTGGAACCACAGGGCGGCGTACCATACCAGATAAAGCACCGTCATCAACAGATTGCCGTGGAAATAGTAGTTGATAAAAGCGGCGCCGCTCTGCGGAGAAGCTACAGTACCGTCGCCCAGCAACACTTCATGGTGTCCGGCCAGTTCGGCGAACATCATGTGATACCAGAACTGCGAGAAGTGAAGGATAAGGAAAAGCAGTACGATCAGTCCGAGCACGAACATGTTCTGAGAAGCCCATTCCACACCTTTGGGACGTGCATTGATGGCATAACGGTCGTTACCGCGGGCTTTCCGGTTTTCCAACGTCAGGATCATGGCGTAGATAATGTGGATGATAAACCCGGCCGCCAGCACCAACGTACCGACCAACGCATACCAGTTTGCTCCCAGGAAACCGCAAATCGCGTCGTAAGCCGCCCCCGAAAAGACAGCCGCCACGTTCATTGACAGGTGGAACAATAAAAACAGGATAAGGAAGATACCTGATATACTCATTATCAGTTTCTTCCCGATAGAAGAATTAAGTAACCACATAAGATAATAATTTAAGTTATTTAATTGTATTTAGAAATTCCCTCCTTTATCGCTTGTGATTATGCAAAGGTATGCTAAATCCCCATATCACGCAAACGATTAAAGAAATATTTCGGGAATGAAAAGAGGGAGTTTTCTTCCCGAAAATGCGCATGTGCGCCCCCGGCAGAGGCCACAAAAAAAGAAAATGCGCTCCTCCCTCCTATCCGTAAGGCGCAGCGCATTTTCTTTTCCCTGACGTTTATAATCGGCGCACAACCGCCCCCACGCCGGTTTTCAGTCCGAATTAACGATTCAGCACTTTGACACAAGCTTCTTTACATACGATAAAAAAGATTCCTTTGCCGGGTAAACGCAAAATTGACCGGCCTCCTTCCACCACGCCTTCCTTCACCAATTCCCCGCTCGCATCGTATACCCGGAAAGAAGCGCCTTCCACTACACCCGAAAGGATCAAAGCGCCCCCCTGTACTACCGCCTGGAAAGGCGCTGCACTCTCTAGGGATTCGTTGGCCGTAGCCACCGATTGAATAATGAGATTGCCGTTTTCCAAGACAAAATCGCAACTTCCGTCTGCCGAGAAGATACGTTCCTTATCCTGCCGGGTAAGAGTATAATCGCCTGTTCCGCAGGCAATAACTGTGCCCGGCTCCACATGATCCGCCTGATAGATCACCTGCACATCGTGTTGTAAAAAAGAACCGATGTGAAACTTCGTGCCCTCGTTCAGCACGACCGTCCCTTGTATGGCCGCTTCGCCGCCCAGATAAATATCCGACTGGGTATCGATCTCCGTATCGGCCCCGGAATGGATATATCCTCTTTGGATGGAAACGGAACAATCTTTTCCGAAAACAATGGCCGCTCCTACGGCATCCTCCGACCGGTTGGCTTCGATAACGCCGCCCGTCATTTCGAACCGGCTATTATCCTGATTGATAATGACCGATTTATCGCTCTGATTCTTTTGCACGAAACCCGATGCAATAATCAATTCGCCCGCATTCTCGATAACCCCGCGGTTGGCCGCCTGGTTTTCTTCCAATTGTCCGCCGTCGAGTCGCATCAAACCCGTAGGCGCGATATAAATTCCGCTACTGATCGATCCTTCC
>DBFJSK010000635.1:0-4466 GCA_048403675.1 Tannerellaceae bacterium
ACCAGAGCGGGCCTTTTCATTATATCGATTTCGATCATATCGCGCATCCGGGCCGGGGCGGCGGCGGCGATAATTACTATAATAACGGCGAATATCGTACGGGACATTCGTATTTTAACCGGGGGATCGGGTCGCCGCTGGTGCCCTCGCCGGAGTATAACCGCGACGGCAGCCTGGGGTTCAGGAGTTCCCGGGTGAAGGATTGGCATTTCGGCATCGAGGGGCGTTTGTCTGCTCAGGTGGCTTACCGGGCTTTGCTGACGTTTATGGATAGCCGAGGCACGCCGTATGCGCCTTTCCTGAAAAAGAAGACGGGGGCGTCGGGTTTGTTGGATATTACGTATACGCATCCGAAGTTGGAGGGCTGGACATTCGTAGGTTCGGTGGCGGCCGATAAGGGAGATGTATTGGGCGAGAAAAGCGTAGGGTTCAGCTTAGGCGTCAGCAAACGCGGCGTGTTGAAACGGTGGAAATAGGAGGTGGTTTTCGACAGCTTATGTCGATCTTTTTGCCAACCGTTTTTCCACGGTTCGGCATGGAAACGGATCTTCTCCGGATTAGCGTCATATAATTTATAGTGGCCCTCTAAAAAGGGTGTGAAACGCCCCTAAAAGTTTTTGATGCGACTTTTAGGGGCATTTTTAGGAAAAGCAGGCCCATCCGTGAAGAGTGTCTCGGCAGCGGGTAGTTCGCTTTGCGCCTAATCTTTCTTCCGGTTGTTGTTATTCCTTGTCGTTCCTTATTTTTTTCAGGTGATTTTTCAGGATATGAAAGGCCGCCGAGGCCATCGAGCCGTGGTCGTAACCGCCTAGTTCGTAGAGATAGGTTTCTTTGTGCCCGGCTACTTTCATCATGCGCCAGAAATAGGCGTTTTCTTCATAGCGGCCCAGCATTTCCATCTCTCGGTCGCCCGAGACGATAATCAAAGGGGGGGCGTCCGGACGTACCCAGTAGAGGGGGGCGAACTCGTCGATGCTGGGTTGGGTTTCTTTCATGCCTTTGGCTTGGCGATAAGCGAAGTGGCTGATGGTGTGGCCGCTGAAAGGTATCAGAGCGGCGATCGAATCGGCGTCGATGCCGTAGGCGTTCAACCATTTTTTATCCAATCCGATCATACTGGTCAGATAGCCTCCGGCCGAATGCCCGCAGACGATGATCTGCCGTGTATTTCCGCCGTATTTTCCGATTTCCCGGAATGTCCAGGCGGTGGCCGCTGCGGCGTCATCCAGGCAAGCGGATAATTCGACATGCGGCAGTAACCGGTAATTCACGGCTACCACGATGAGGTTTTCTTTTTTCAATTCTTCGGGTATGAACTTGCTGCCGCCGGTCAGCCCCCCTCCATGAAACCAGACAACTACCGGCAAATCGGCTCCGTGTTCCGGATAATAGAGATCTAATTTGCAACGTTCCAGGCTGTAAGCGTCTCCTTCCTGACGATAGGGGATATTTTCGAGAAGGCGGTAGGCCGCAGAGGCGAACGGAACGGCCGCAGAGGAAGGGCAATCGCCGGAGGCTGGGGCAGGAGAAGGTTCCGCTGTCCCGGCCCACGGAGAATGGGCGGGTTGAACTGAGGTATCGGAAAGAGGCAGCGCTTGCGCCAAAAGACCAGGGAAAACCGGCTGCGACGTACTGCGGGGAACTCGGGCCGACAGAGCGCCCGATATTCCGAATAAATAGCTGAATAAGCAGACGAAGCAAAGCAAGGAAGGAATTTTTTTATGCATGTTTTTAGGGGTATTTGTTTTTCAAGGTATTTTATTTTTATTCATCATGTTGCAACCTATAAAATTCCTTTTGCCGCTCAATCTCTTTACGCAGCTCTTCTTCGGTGGGCATATAGAGCATATATTTCGATGCGAACAACCGGTTGTTATCATGTAATACGGAATAGCGAACAATCTCCTCGTCTGTTTCCGAACAAAGAACAATACCGATAGTCGGATTATCATCCACACGTCGCACGCGCTCATCATACATCCTTACATACATATCCATCTGTCCTACGTCTTGATGTGTGATGGTGGTCGTTTTCAAATCGATCAACACAAATGATTTAAGGATATAATTATAAAAAACAAGATCGATAAAATAATCTCGTTTTTCCGTTCGGATCAATTTCTGCCGAGCCACAAACGAGAACCCTTTTCCTAATTCGAGCAAGAATTTTTGCAGGTTGCCGATAATAGCGGATTCCAAATCCGATTCGGAAAAATCGCTGTTAGACACAAGACCGATAAATTCCGCGACAGTCGGGTTCTTGATAAACTCCATCCGGTCTTGTTCGAACAGCTGGGTAAGAGTCGTCATTTCGGCTTTTACATTTTCCTTATGTTGAGAAAGTAACAAGCGTTCATAATACTGCGATCCGATATTACGATCGAGTGTCCGATAGCTCCACATTTGTTCGGCCGCCTCCTTCAGATACCATGTACGAGCAGCCGGATTGGTCACACTCAAAAGCCGTTTGTAATGCGACCATGTCAATATTCCCCACAGTGTAGGGAGTTTCTCGGGGAATGCAAGATAAAACTGCCGATAATAATACAAGGAATTGACCGAAAATCCTTTGCCGAATTCGGTAGTTAATGCTTCGGATAGCACTTTCAACAGTTGCGCCCCGTATTCAGCCCGTTCTTTTCCTTGTTGTTCCTCCTCTACAATACGCTTACCCAACCGCCAATACGCATCGACCATAGCCGAATTGATCGCCGCATAGGCTCTTTGCCTGGCTTCAGAGACGATCAATTTGACTTCTTGAATGAAATCTAAATTAGGCGCCCATGTATTTTTCGCTGTTCCCATGCTCTATACACTTTGATTACAAAATTAAAAAAAGAAGAGAGATATTACCTACCCTTCTGTCTATAATCGAAGCGACCCGGGTCATTTCAACTTTTTCCTCCTTACATTCCTTATTTAAAGAGCAACTTTCTAATTCGCATTTTTTACTTTCGCTTTAAATAAAAACGAGGCACCCTCCTACCGCTAAGAGCATGCCTCGTTCTTTTATCATTTTATCCTGTTACAACAGATTAATCCTGCCTCTATCTTCCTACCCGTTTTCCTTTTTTCCGATCTTCCGACCGACTTGTATGAATAAGAGTAGGAAGGTCTGTCCTTTCCCAACCCTGTTGGAAGGTTAAAGGGAAACTTCTCCCACCGCCAAAGGAATTTTATCGATCCGGCGTTTGTGGCGTCCTCCTTCAAAAACAGTCCCGAAGAAAACTTCCACGGTTTTAGTTGCATTTTCGCGGCTGATAAACCGTCCCGGCAGTACTAAAATATTCGCATCGTTATGTGCCCGGGCCAAACGCGCAATTTCTTCTTCCCAACAAAGAGCCGCCCGAATGCCCTGGTGCTTATTTAAAGTCATACCGATCCCGTTGCCGGTACCGCAAAAAGCGATGCCCGGATAAACGTCGCCTCTTTCCACCGCTTCGGCCAACGGATGCGCGAAATCAGGATAATCGCAACTCTCGCCCGAATAAGTTCCGAAATCTTTATAAGACCAGCCCTTCGAATCCAGTAATTGTTTGACATATTCTTTCAGTTCGAAACCGGCATGGTCGCTACATAAGCCAATTGTATTCATTTTTTCTAACGTAGAGATAACGGAAAACCGGAAACGCTCTCTTTTCAGGTCACGCCCCCGGTCTGCCGTCTGGATTTTGTTATGCTAATAATTCTTTTACCTGGTTATAGACATTCCGGGCCGTAAACCCGAGCTTTTCGTCGAGCACTTTGTAAGGTGCCGAAAAACCGAACGATTCCAATCCCCATACTTTTCCGTTGGGGCCTGCCAACCCTTCCAAATTGACCGGCAGTCCGGCGGTCAGGCCGAATACCTTGCTGCCGGAAGGAATAACAGATTCCTGATAGGCTTTCGACTGATTGCGGAAAAGTCCTTCCGAAGGCACCGATACGATCCGCACCGGAATACCTTCGGCGCGCAAAAGCTCGGCACCCTCTACCAGGGTCGATACTTCCGAGCCGGAAGCCACCAAAATAACGGCCGGATTCGGGTCTTCATTTACGATATAAGCCCCCTTGGCTGCCTGCAAAGCTTCCTGATACCGGTTTTCTTTAGCCGGCAGATCGTTCACGTTCTGGCGGGAAAGGATAAGTGCGGTGGGCGTATAGATATTTTCCATCGCCAGTTTCCAGGCTACCGTCGTTTCCACGACATCGGCCGGACGAAGCACCAGCATGGAATTGCGTCCCTTGTGATTTTTCAGTTTTTCCAATAAACGCACCTGCGCTTCCTGCTCTACCGGTTCGTGGGTCGGGCCGTCCTCGCCTACACGGAACGCGTCGTGCGTCCAGATGAATTTCACAGGCTGTTCCATCAAGGCGGCCATGCGAAGCGCCGGTTTCATATAATCGGAGAAAACGAAGAATGTGCCGCAAGCCGCGATCACGCCGCCGTGCAGCGACATACCGATGCACACGCAAGCCATCGTCAA
>DBFJSK010000636.1:0-7730 GCA_048403675.1 Tannerellaceae bacterium
AATCCCAGTTTTTTCAATCCCGCTTGTATTTCCGGACAACTCATAAACAAACGCCACAACAGTGCCGTGCGGTAATTCTCAATCATCGGCGCTATCGTACACTGGTCGATGGCCAGGTACCGATGCGGATACCAGTTTCGTTCCTGGCTGAACGCATCGTAAAATCCGTAAGGCCCCCAGATACTGTCGCCCAGTTCGAAATAGAAATGTTTCAGCGCCTTCCCGGATTCTTCGGGCGTATAAGGGTAGCTACTCAGAGCGGCGGTAGGCGTGATGACGCCCTGGTCGTTGTTTACCGGCATATGGGCATGATAGCCCTCTACCGAATAGCTGGCGGTCAGGCCCCAGCAAGCATCGCTGTATCCTTGGTGTTTCTCCGGATTGACGGTACAATAGGTATAATTTACGAGTGCCTGGTTGCGGTTGACCACTCCGTAATCGGCGTAGGCATCCGACAAACCGATCGGACAGAGGCCGATATACGAATAATGCGCCCAGAAAAGCGGCCCTCCGTAGGCTTCCGCCCCGTTGTGTTTCACAAGCAGCGGGATACCGTAAGCCGAGGCGTCGCTCCGGATGCCTCCGCCCCGTGCCCAGCCTTTATGATAAACCGATGCCGGAATGGGGTAGGTAGGCGAGGATGCGGCCAGGATATACGTAATCAGGCATTCGTTATACCCTTCCAGCGGAAAGTTCATTTCCCAACCGTAGTCGGGGCTCCAATGCCAGTACAGCACATCTTTGCCTTGGTTCTGATACCAGCTCCATTCCATTTCCCGCCACAGGCGGTCGATCCGGGCGGCCAGTTGCTTTTCCGCCGGATTGCCTTCGCGGAAATATTGGCGGGCAGCTAGTAAACCTTGCATCAGGAAAGCGCTTTCTACCAGGTCGCCACCGTTATCTTTTTGTCCGAAAGGCTTTACTTTGCCGCTCGGGCCGTGCAGCCAATGCGGCCATACGCCGTGGAAGCGGTCGGCTTTTTCGAGGAACCCGACAATTTTGAGCAGTCTTTCCAAGCCCTGCCGGCGGGTGATAAAGCCCCGCTCGATGCCCACCAGCAGCCCGGCGATACCGAATCCGCTGCCGCCGGTGGTGACGATGTCGGCGTCGTGCTCCGGATACACCCCGTCGATGTGGATGCGTTCCGGGGCGAGGCCCGAATGAGGTTCGGCGCCCTGCCACATATAGTTGAAGTGGGCGCGTTGAATGTAGGTCAGGAATTCGTCGTCCGATTCGAATTGCTTTTGTCGTTCGCTGGCGGCCGGCAGCTTGCCGGATACGGTTTCGGACGCAGCCGTCTGCGGGCGCCCCTGTACGCAAGCGCCCAACAAGCAGGCTAGGAACAGGGGGGCTAACCCGGTGCGGAGATAGGTGTTCATTGTATTTCTTAATTTAAAGTGATTCATTCTTTTTTCAGCTTATGTGGGTTGCGGGGGCCGTACGGTTTCCAATTTGCGCAGTCCTTTGCGTACATCCGGGTGGCTCATGAATAACCGCCAGAGAAGTCCGGTGCGGTAGTTTTCAATCATGACGGTAACGGGCGCTTGGTTCAGGCCCATGAACAAGGGTGATACCCAATTCACCGTTAGGTTGCAGGCGTCGCGGAATCCGTATTCGCCCCAAAGAAAACTGCCGTAGTGGCGGTAGTAGTTTTTCAACGCTTTCATCGAGGCTTCGGGCGTATAGGGAAAGGAAGCCAACGCACCGGTGGGGGCGATGGTGCCGTTGTCGCGGTGGGGCATGGGTTCCTGCGCTTGGTAATGCCAGGCAAAATCGCTGGCGGTCAATCCCCAGCAGTCCTCGCCGTAGCCTACATAGCCGCCGGGGTTCTCGATGCAGTACCGGTGGTTGATCTTCGCCATCGTTTGGTTGTTCTCGAAATAATTTACATAGCCGTCCGTCCATTGGTGCGGGTCGAGGCCCAGATAGGAATAATGAATGAAGAAAAGGGGGCCTCCGTTGGATACGCCTACTTTCAGGCGTTCGCCGAAGTAGGTATTGCCGTTCGTATAGCGGCAACCGTCCGTAACCTGGCTCCAACCCGACCGGTAGGTCTGGGCATCGTTTTCCTGGCTGGCCCAACCGCTGTAATACAGCTCGGGCGCCACCGGGTGCGTGGGCGACAGGATGGCCAGCAGATAAGTAATCATGGCTTCGTTCCAACCGATAAGCCGGTGGTTGATAATCCAGCCCTGGTCTGCCGACCAATGCCAGTAAAGGTAGGGGCTGTCGGCGAATTGTTTATACCAGTTCCATTCTACATTTTTCCAAAGTGTGTCGATGCGTTGGCGGATTTGCTTTTCGGCGGAATCCGTTCCGTCGAAATATTGGCGGGCGGCTAAAAGACCCTGGAATAAGAAGGAGGTTGCTACCAGATCGCCCCCGTTGTCTTTGCGGCCGAAGAACGCGACGGTTCGGCCGGTCGTGCCGTCGATGAAATGCGATACGGCGCCGTGGTACGTATCGGCTTGCCGGAGAAAGGAGGTGATTTGCAGCAGACGCGCTACGCCTTCTTCCCGGGTGATAAACCCCCGTTCGATGCCGGCGAGCAGGGCCATCAGGCCGAAACCGGATGCGCAGGTGGCGATCATGTCCTGCCGTCCCGGGATATTTTCACGCGCTAGCCCGCTCCGGGGTTCGGCGCCTTCCCAGTAGTACCGGAAGTGGGCTTCTTGCACCATATCGAGGAGTTGGTCGTCGGTCATCGGGTAGGTAGTGGCCGAGACGGCGGCCGAGGTTTCCGATTCGTTCAGCGCATAATCTACCGCGGTGATTTTATAATAGGCTGTGCGGCCGGTTTCGCCCAGAAAGTCGGCATAGCGGTTCATCCAGGGGCGGCGGATGGCGACGGGCCGGTAATTCGTGCCGTCGAACGACCGGTAGATGCGGTAGTATTTGATTTCTCCGGTGTGGCGTGGTGTCCACCAGATGTCGATATGGCGTTCGTAGGCTTTGGCTGCCGGCTGGCCGGGCGCTTGCAAGGCGGTGGCGGCGGGCAGGGTGGCGGGCAGCAGTTCGATGTCGTCCAGGTAAAGGGTGTGTTCTTCACCGTCGGGGGCGCCTGGGCGTAGGGCGACCGCGGCTAATTTCTTTAGGTTTGTATCGTCGAGAGCCGGCAGGCCGAAATCGCTCAGGGGAATAGAGAGGGTATGCCATACGCCGGGGCGCGGTGCGGGCAGATAGGTTTTCATGGCGAGGTAGCGGGTATAGGTACTGTCGGCATAGCGCAGGGCGATGGCCGGAAGGGCGTCGGGAGAAAGTGCCTCTTTCCACTGTACATGGAGGGAAAGGTGCGTGGGGCGGCGGAAAAAGTCGTTGCCGCGTACGGGGCAGTATTGAATTTCGCCGTACCAGTTTCCCCCTGGAGCGGAGACATAGGTCAGTTCCAGGGCGTTTCCGGGCGTGAAGCAGGCTGCGTCGGTGATGGGCAGGTGGTGGCGGCTGTGTTTGATCCAGCCAGGAGAAGCGTACCGGGCGGCGGAGTAGAAATAGCCGCCTGTCATCAGGCTGTTTTCGAAAAAGATATAATCGTACGGATGCTCGACGGCGTGCAGGGCGGTCTGCCATCCGGCGGCGAGTAGGAGAGCGGTGACTAAGAAGAGGTGTTTCATGACGACGATTTAAAAGGTAGATAAATGGAAAAAAGGAGGGGGCGGGTTTTGGAGATGAAAGAGATGGTTCCGCGCCCCCTCCGGCCAAACTACAAAGGTCTTATAGAATGAGTAAAAAAAACGGTTATTCCGTAGCCGATGCCGGGGCTTCCGCCAGGTTCGGGTTCAAATCGATCTGGTTGAGCGGAATCGGATAATATTCGGTTTTTCCTTTTACGAAGCCGGGAAGTTCGGCGGCGGCCCGGTCGGTGCGCACGAGGTCATAGTAGCGCTCGCCCCATTCCAGGGCCAGTTCTACCTGGCGTTCTTCCAGGATCTGATCGAGGGTGGCGCCTGTAAGGGGAGCCATGCCGGCCCGCTGGCGCACCTGGTTCAGCGGGGCGTCGCCGTTTTGTCCGAGGCGAACGTTGGCTTCGGCGTTCATCAGCAGCACGTCGGCGTATCGGATGACGCGGATGTTGTTGTTGTCGCCGTAGGTGGTGCGGCCCTCCGTCATTTGATTGGCGGGGGTGTAGGCTTTGCCGTTGTAGGCGGAGGGTTCGCCTTCTACCGATACCGGGTCGATGGCGTCGCCCGATCGGGTGGTGGCGCCGGCCAGGAGGAAGGTGGTTTCATCGCGTACGGTTTCGCCCCGGTCTTTGAATAGTTTCCGGATTTTGTCGGTGGCGGCCATAAAGGCCCAGCCCGAGATGGGCGCTTTGGCGTTGCGCGGGCCTTGGAAGTTGAACCATTGGTCGGATTGTACAATATCGCCGCTGCCTGTGCCGAAATCGGTGAACTGGAACTCCAGCAGCGATTCGTTGCATAGTTTGCCGGGGATCTTGAAGAGTTCGTAGAAGTCGGGGTAGAGTTCGAATTTGCCGCTGGCGATGATATCGTGGGTCAGGCTCCGCACTTCTTCCCATTCGTTGGCGTACATCTTTAGTTTGGCTTTCAGCGCTTCGGCCGTATATTTGGTTACGGCCCCCGGATGGGCCGATTCGTTCGGGCGAAGAGCCGGCAGGTGGGCGATGCAGAAATCTAATTCCTCGTATAGGTAGTTCAAGACGTCTTCTTTTTTGCTTTTGAAGAGGTTGAGTTCCTGGTTATCGCGTAGCAGGGGAACGTCGCCCCACAGGTTGACGAGGTGGAAATAGGCCAGCGCCCGGAAGAAACGCACTTCGGCGCCATATTGCGTATAGAGGGTCTTGTCTGTCTCGGCGGTGATATATTCGGCATATTTGTCGAGGGAAATCAAGGCGGAGTTGGCAATGGAAACCATCGCGTAGAGGTTGCCCCAACTGCTGTCCAACGCCCAGAAACTGGCTAGCTTGTCGTTCTGGAACTGGCTGGCGTAGGTATATTCGATCTGGTCGGTTACGGAGCCGCCCTTGTCTACATCGTCGCCACGTACCATCAGGGCGCCGTAGAACATCCACGAGGCCAGTTTTTCGCGCCCCGAAGCGTATACCCCGGAAACGGGCATGTACATGTCTGTTGTTTTGGAGTAGTCTACCGATTCGATTTCTACTTTGTTTTCGGGCAGTTTTTCCAGGAAATCGCCGCAGCCGGCCAGCGTGATGGCCAAAGGCAGCGCGATGAGAAGTTGTTTAGGGAATCTATTTTTCATTTTTATCGTATTTGTCGTCATGTATTGTGGCATGAAAAAGGTTAATAAATAATGCGTAGGCCCAGGGTGTAGGTGGCGGCCAGCGGGTAGACTTCGCTGTCGAAGCCGATCACGGCGTCGCTCGGTGTGCCGTCGTCTTTCTTACCCATCAGTTCGGGGCTGAAGCTGTTGGCTTTGAAGATCGTAAGCGGGCGTTCGGCGGCCAGGCTCACCCGGATGCTCGGCATTTTGAATTTGCCGATGTCTTTCTTGGGAAAGGTGTAGGCCATTTGTACGTTTTGCAAACGGAAGTAGGCGCCGTTTTCCACAAAGAAGGAGTTGAATTTGGCGATATTCCAGGGATTGATCGTACCGGCTGCTGAAGGGTAGGCGTTGGTCGATCCTTCGCCTGTCCAGCGGTTGGTTACCATGTCGGCGTCGTAATTGATTTCGGAGTGCCAACGGCGGTCGCCGCGTTTGCGGTTGACGATCTGGTTGCCGGTTACGCCTTGCATGACGGCCGAGAAATCGAAGTTTTTGTAGGAGAATCCTAGGTTGATGCCGTAGGTGAAGTTGGGGATGTAGGAGCCTAGCACGGTACGGTCGGCATCGTCTATTTTGTTGTCGTGGTTCTGGTCTTTGTATTTGAAGTCGCCTGGTTGCAGGTTGTTGGCTACGGCTACGGGGTCGGCCGCTATTTGAGCGGCGTTCTGGTAAACGCCTTCAATCTCGTATCCGTAGTAGGCGTTCAGCTCGCCGCCCAGTTTCGAAATGGTGCGGAATTCGGCCGAACCGCCGTAGATGTAGGGCAAGCCGTTCAGATCTTTCACTTCGTTGTGCAAAGTGGTGATGTTAGCGCCGATGAAGTACGAGAAATCTTTGCCGATCCGATCCGACCAGTTTACGGCTACTTCCACCCCGGTGTTCAGAACCTCTCCGTTGTTACCCAGCAAATTGCCGGCTCCCATCGGCAGCGGGGCTTCGATCACGGCGTTTTCCGTCAGGCGGTAATACCAGTCGGCCTCCACGCTGAGCCGGCTGTTCAGGGTTTTGAAATCCAGCCCGACGTTGGTTTCGTTCACTACTTCCCATCCGAGCCAACTGAAGTATACTTGGTTGGTATAGCCGGGAAGGGCGCTGCCGCCGAAAATACCGGAGGTTTTCATTTCTTGTTTTACGGAGGCGAAGCCGTCGCTGGCTTTGATTTTGTCGTTTCCTAATTTACCCCAACTGGCACGGAGTTTGAGGTAGTCCACCCATTTCCGGTCTTTCATAAAGTCTTCTTCCGAGAGATTCCAGGCGGCGCCTACCGAGGGGAAATAGCCCCATTTTTCCTGGTATTTGGAACTGCCGTCGGCGCGCATCGTGGCCGATAGCAGGTATTTGCCTTGGTAATCGTAGGATACGCGGCCGAACCAGGAAACGCCCCGGTAGGTGGTGCCGTCGTCGTCGGTGGTGCGGCCGTCGGCATTGCTTTGGTGCAGATAGTAATATTCATCGTGTCCGTCGGGGATGCCGGTGCCTTCGCCCCACAAATTGCGCCAGTTTTCCTCGCGTACGGAGTTGCCCGCCATCACTGTCAATCCGTGCTCGCCGAAGGTGTCGCGGTAGGTCAGCGTATTGTCCAGAATCCAGCTATGGTAAATGTCATTGGTCTTTTTCAGTTTCGACACTTTGTTCACTTGGTTGTTGCCTACCGAATATTCGGGTGTGAATTTGCGGGTTTGCAGGATGTGGATGTCCTGGCTGTAGGCGGTCTTAAAGAAGAGTTTGTTGTCGGGCAGGAAATCGATCTGGGCGTAGAAGGAGGGCAGTACGCGCAGCGATTTGTTTTTCTCGTTATGATAACGGGCGATGGCTATCGGATTGAAATAGTATTCGCTCAGACCCACCTGCGCCGGCGAAGCGAATTTTTCGGGGCTGGCCAGTTTGTTGTTTTCGTCGTATACCGGCAGGATGGAGGGGACGCGGTAGGCGGCGCTCCAGGCTGTACCGTTCGGCGTTTTTTGTTCCGAATTGGTCAGCATGATGTTGGCGCCTACTTTCAACCAGTTGAATACCCGGTAATCGGCCTGGGTGCGCAGGTTGAAACGGGTGTAGTCGTTTTCGGCATTCATGATGCCTTCCTGAAACAGGTAGCTGGCGCCTACCGAATAGGCAGCCTTCTCGGTGCCCCCTGAAATGTCGAGGGAATGGTTGTGCGTCACGGCGGTGCGCAGCAGTTCGTCGTACCAGTTGGTGTCGGGCAGTAAGCCCCAGGTCTTTACGGCATTGTCGATCACGTCGGTCGAGCTGCCGATTTCGCGCAGCATGGTTCTGTATTGTTCCGAACCGGCCATTTCCAGCAGATTGGTGGCTTTCTGGAAACCTACGTAGCCGTCGTAGGTAACTGTGGCCGGTTTGTTCAAGGCTCCTTTCTTGGTGCTGACCAATACCACGCCGTTGGCGGCGCGTACGCCGTAGATGGAGGCGGCCGAAGCGTCTTTCAGGATAGAGAGGTCTTGAATGTCGTTGTTGTTGAGGAAGTCGAT
>DBFJSK010000637.1:0-2531 GCA_048403675.1 Tannerellaceae bacterium
AACCTTCTACCGTACCGCGATAAGCCACGTCCGGATAATCGGTGATGCTGCAAAGGGGCAGGCTGCGCTGACCCGTTTCATCGAAACCGGCCAGTTGCCGGAGCGTCTGCGCGGCATAGAACAGCGAACGATCGTCTACGATCTGTATCGTGATGCCTTTTTTAGTAATATCTAAGGTATAAGCGCCCGAACGGCTCATTTCAGGCGAAGCGGAGGTCAGTTTCTTGATTTCTATCGGGAAGGAGCGGCCTTTTTCTACAAAGGGAAGCGTTTCTTTCAGGATGCGCACAGCTTCGGCGTCGGGATTACTGATACCGCGCAGGGAGAATCCGCGTGCAGGCACATAAGTCTGGCTGGAAATGGTTATTTTCTGCGGCGGAGGGTAAAGCCCGAGGGCAAGCTGTTGGGCCTGTAAGATCCATCCGCCGGTGCTCAGAAGAAGGACGGTGAGCAAATACTTCAGCGTTTTCATAAGCATGGCATTTATAAGGTTGACAATTGAACCAAATATACGGATTTTCGGGGAATAAAAAAGACAGAAGCTATGAAAAACAACTTATGTCTTTTCTTTTTTTTCGTTTTTACGGGATTTTGGTAGCTATGTTAGCTAATATCGGCAGGTTTTTGATCGGGGGGTGCAATCTCGTTCCACAGAATACTGAGAGCGGCCGCTATGAGCGTTAAACAGGAAGGGAGAAAAATACAATTTAAAGTGAAAGAAACAAAAGGAAAAAAGGAATTTACGGCACTCAGGGCAATCCAAACGATAAGAACATAAGCGTACAATAGGCTATAAGCTGCGAAAAACGAATTTTCCAGGTAGTGAAACGGGAAAGCGGGTTGCTGTTCGGTTTTCTTATTTTTGAACGGCAACCCGCTTTGCTTGATAACTTACCGGTTTGAAGACCGTCGTATCTTTTACTGATTGTATGATCCGGTATCCCGGTTTTAGATAAGCTATCCGATTTTTACTGCGCCGAGAACAGCAAAACCTGCTGGCTCGGATCGTTCCAGGCTTGCAGAAGCGCGCGCAGATCGTTGTATTCGGCTGGCGTATACTGCATCCGGTTCAGTTCGATGCGGCGTACCACTTCGATTTTTCCGTCCTTCTCGGTAAGGGTGCGCGATACCTGCCCGCAAGGCTTAACCAGCGATACCTGGCTGGTCGGCGATTGCAGTTTCAAGCCTTCTTCGGGCGTAACCGTATACGTCACCTCCTGACAGATCCTGGCGGGTATTTCCATCATTCCTGTCCGGCGACTGTTCAAAGCAGCGGCGCGCCAGCTATCCACTCCTTCCGCGGTGCCCGGGAGCGTGCAAACCACATAGCCTCCGGCCGACGGCTCGGCTTTGACAGCCACTTCCTTTTCCACCTTCACCACGACAGGTTCGGCTTTCACCGCAATCTCTTCTCCGTTGAGGCGATACACCTTATCCAATTCCCCCCGGCGGCCGATCGCCGGCGTTTCAGAACTAACGGCCGAAAGATAACACGCTTTCCCGTCCACAGTAGCACGTACAGCCAACGATTTCAGCGCACTCAGCCCCATCGCTTCCGGTTGGAAAAGGGCCGGGAATACGGCCACCACTTCAGCCTGTATGCCGGCGGCGTTCAGCAAGGTATTCAGCAATTGCGTTTTTTCGGCTTCCGTGCCGTAGGCGCTCCGCAGAACCGCATCGGCGTCTCGTACGGTATACCCTGTATTTTCCAAGGGCACCCGGCTGGTAGACAAGTTCTTTACTACATGGTTGCAAAGCAGGTCGATTTTTTCTTTATCCGAGGCGGCTTTCTCCGTCAGGTAGGCGGCGAAGGCTTTGCTTTCGTACGATTGTGAAGCCTCGAAACGCGCTTTCAACAACGCGAGAGCGGCCTGGGCGGAACCGGCCGTGGAAGCCAGCAGGCGAGGCGTATCGTTGCCATTCTGCGGCTGGAAAGCTTCATGCGAAAGAGCCGGGATATTTTTCACCACCCAACGCAACGTGTGTTGGCCGTTTGCGCGGGTTTCCGTCGGGCGGGCGTTGGCACCATACAGTTGCCAGGCCAATTCCTTGTTCTCCGGTACGGTCAGCGAAAGCGTATATTCTTTCACAGGCGCTTTTTCCGCCAAACAGGCATCCAGATCGAGTGCCGGATAATAGCCCGGGCGGGTCAGGAGGGTATAGTCCAGGTAAACGGTCGCTTCCGGTTCAAGCCCGGTATGTACCACCACCATTTCTTTCAGTTGATTGAAAGCCGGAGCGTCGGCCGCATGGCGGGGAAGTACTTCCACAAACGCGTTGTCGGGCGTTTTTACAATCGTGCCGTCTTTCTGGCGGGTATACGCCGCGTTGATCTTGAGTTCCTGGTAATCGGGGTTGTATACGATAAACGTTTCCCCGAACCGGCTGTTGGCGCCCAGCGTGAACAAGGTAAGTTCTTGGTTGCAACGCAGCTCCTGGCTGCCGTCGGCATGCAGCGTCCAGCTTTTCGCCAGCTTGCCGTATTCGGCTTCCGGCGTGGCAGAGGCCGCGGGAAGGGCCAGGGCCATAAG
>DBFJSK010000638.1:0-6550 GCA_048403675.1 Tannerellaceae bacterium
GACAGGGATTTCTTTGGTAATGACATGGCCGTTGCCTTTTATTTTCGCAGCCATAGTCGGTAAGGTGTATAAAGCAGCAAAGAGCATAATAATGAGTTTTTTAGTTTCCATATCGATTCTTTTTGGAGTTAAATAATTGATTCAATCTTTTTTTATGCTCCCCGATCCGACGATGCTTTTGCTTACATTCGGATTGCCCCGGTAACGAATATCTCCGCTACTGGCCACGCTGGCATCGAGTTGATCGACGGCGTATACTTCGATAGTGCCGCTACCGGCTACGCTGCATTCGGCATTCGTCGCCTTGCATTCGAATCCGTGTAATTCTCCGCTACCGGCTACGCTATACGAAACGCGCGGCACTTTGCCTTTGAGTTTGATTTCTCCGCTACCGGCTACACTACATTCCAAATTTTCGGTTTGAATGTCGCGCGCTTCAATTTCCCCGCTACCGGCTACATTGAATTCGGCTTTACGGCCACTCACTATTTTTTCAAAGTAAATTCCGCCGCTGCCGGCTACGCTTCCTTCCAGTTTCGTTACTTTTAAAGGACTCGTCACCCGCAGGCTGGCCGATCCGGCAATCGTGCAATCTTTCAAGATTTCCGAATTGGATTTGATGTAGAATCGGGTAGGTTTCAATTGATAGCTAGGTCCGTGCCCCCCTTCTCGTTTAGGATATACACTTAGCGTATGCCCTTCTATTTCGATCACCACGTAAGGCACCAGATTCTCGTCGATGGTTAGTTCCAGATAGGGGGCTGCATCGGATTGGGTATATTCAAAGTCCGGGCTTCCCACCAGCGATATTTCCTCATAGGCCGTGATAGGAATCACTTTGGTAACGATTTTGCCGTTCCCGTTTATCGTCCGGGGGTTGGCCATGCAGAGAGCCGTTACCAACCATAAACTGAGCAGGCAGAAAAAGATTTTCGTTTTCATTTGTTTCCGTTTTTTTAGTTCTTCTTTTTAAAGAGACGAATCCGAAAAGGAAAGAGTTGCGTAAAAGGAGGCCGATTTTCTATTAAAGTAAAAAAACCGCTTCCGCCTACTCGGGCAGAAACGGTTTTTTTTACGCTTCCCAACGAAACAGTCTCCCGACTCCTTGGTTGCAAAGACTTGTTAACCTTAGATCTAAAATACTATGAAAAAAACTCATTGCAAATATAAAAGGAATCTTTTTATATGCGGCTAAGTTTTGTGTCATATTATTGTATTATTGTGTCATTTCCATTACAATTTGACATAAGTCAAGCCAATTCTTCGTTCTTTGCATAAAGAAGGGGAATTTTATCCAGAATGTCGAACAATTCCCCGACCGTTTCGGCCCTGAGCATGGCGATCCGGGTTTGTTTGAAATCGGGGATTCCTTTGAAGAGAGGAGTAGCCGCCAGATGCCGGCGGATATGCAGGATACCCCGACGCTCGTCGAGCCGCTGCACACTTTGAAGTACCTGCTTTT
Source organism: Tannerellaceae bacterium (assembly GCA_048403675.1). Classification (GTDB taxonomy): domain Bacteria; phylum Bacteroidota; class Bacteroidia; order Bacteroidales; family Tannerellaceae; genus Parabacteroides. The sequence continues at coordinate 1,463 of DBFJSK010000638.1, forward strand.
TCAGGACATCCAGATACCAGCCGAACGGTTCCGCCCGAAGCGCTTCGCCGGTGGCTAGAAAATGTTTGACTTCCCGGAAAATCCAAGGCCGCCCGATACTGCCCCGCCCGATCATCACGCCGTCGACCCCGTATTGGTCGAAGCGTTCTTTACATTCAGAGGCTGTGGTCACATCGCCGTTGCCAATGATGGGAATACACATCCGCGGGTTATTTTTTACCGCTCCGATCAATGTCCAATCCGCCTGGCCGGTATACATCTGCGCCCGGGTGCGTCCGTGAATCGATAAAGCGGCAATTCCGCAATCCTGCAATTGTTCGGCCAGGGTAACGATGATCCGGTTGTCGGCGTCCCAACCCAGACGGGTTTTTACCGTCACCGGAATTCGAACGGCTTTCACCACCTGACGGGTGATTTCCAGCATGGCGGGGATATTCCGAAGCATGCCGGCTCCGGCCCCTTTGCCGGCCACCTTCTTTACCGGACAACCGAAATTAATATCGAGAATATCCGGGCCGGCCGCCTCAGCAATGCGCGCCGCTTCTACCATCGCCTCCACCTCTTTGCCGTAAATCTGAATGGCTACCGGACGTTCCTCGTCGGCAACGGTTAGTTTTTGCTGCGTTTTATTGACATTTCGTATTAAGGCATCGCTCGATACAAACTCGGTATACACCATATCGGCCCCGAATTTTTTACACATCAGCCGGAAAGAAATATCCGTTACATCCTCCATCGGAGCCAGGAAAACCGGACGTTCGCCTAAATCTATCGTACCTATTTTCATTATTATCTTGATTGACACCGCAAAAATAGGTTTTTTCCCTCGAAAAAGAAAATCGGGTTAAAAGCGGCCGCCCCCGATTTTTTCTTACATTTGCTATCCGGCAGGGTAAGCGCAACTGGGATTTTAGTTGAAGTTGCGCTGGTTACGCTGCCTACCCACAGGTTGCGCCCTTTACCAAGGCCTTCCCGGCGAATAAAGAAACAGAGAAAAACGAATCGCAAATACATACCTATGAACACGCCTACACGTTGCCAACGAAACCCGCTTTGGTTTTTTCTTCTCTTTCTGGCTGTGACCTTTCCGGCTGCATCCTCCGTTTTTATTCCCGCCAGCCATCCGCATATCGCTTATATCGGCCGCGTCAGTTTCGCCGATCCCGAGGCCCCTTGCTTTACCTACCCCGGCGTACAAATACGGGCTATCTTCGAAGGCACCTCGCTGGGCGTCGCCATGAAACCCAACAGCGGGTACTTTATGGTGGAAATCGACCGGTTGCCCCCTTTTAAAATAGCTTTCGGCGAAAATGATTTTGTCCGGACGGTACGTACAGGGCTGCCTGAGGGCCGGCATGAAGTACGGCTTACCCTGGTTTACGAAGGTTACCTGCGTCGCCCCGCTTTCCGCGGCTTCCTGCTCGACGAAGGCAAAACGCTACCGGCGTCGCCCCGTTTGCCGGCGCGCAAAATCGAATTTATTGGCAATTCCATTACCGCGGGTTATGGCTTGGAAACCGACGATCCGAAAGCTCCCTTCCGGGATGAAACGGAAAATCATTTTTATACCTACGCGGCCTTAACCGCCCGCGCTTTCGACGCCCTCAGCCAGGTTGTAGCCCGTTCGGGCATCGGCATTTACCGCAATTATGCCGGCCCCGCAGGCGGCAGTCCGGATTGTATGGCAGCCCGGTATACCCAAACCCTCTTCAACGATAGTACGGAAACGTGGGATTTCAGCCGCTATACTCCCGATGTGGTCTGTGTTAACCTGGGCACCAACGATACCAGTACGGGTGCTTACGATGCGATGCTCCTGGAAACCGCCTACTGCCGTTTCCACCAACGGCTGCGCGGGTATTATCCTCAGGCTAAAATCGTCTGGCTGAGCGGTTGTATGCTGAGTGGAAAACGATTGCAGGATGTCCGCCGCGCGTTAGACCGGGTCGTGGCCGAAGCGACGGCGGCCGGCGACAGCGCGGTATACCGTTTCGACCTGACGCCCTCCGACGGTAGTTTGGGATATGGCGCCTCCTGGCACCCTTCGAAAGCGCAACAGGCCCGAAGCGCGTCGGAACTGATTGGGTTTCTACAATCGTTGACGGGGTGGCATGTGGTACGGTAAGAGGAAGATACGGCTTCGATTTTAAGCGGTGAAGCGCCATAATCCATTTATTTTACGTAAGTTTGTGCCTCCAAATTAGACGTTGAAAACATGACCTTACACGAAAAGGATTTTGAAATAATGGCGCCCGTGGGTTCGTACGAATCCCTGACGGCCGCGATTCAAGGGGGCGCCGATTCCGTATATTTCGGTATTGAAGGACTGAATATGCGGTCGCGTTCTTCGCATAATTTCACTACCGACGATTTGCGCCGGATCGCCTCGATTTGCCGCGAGCACGGGCTAAAAAGCTACCTGACGGTAAACACCGTTATTTACGGGGAAGACCTGCCCCTGATGCGGGAAATTATCGATGCGGCGAAAGCGGCCGGCGTTTCCGCCATTATCGCCGCCGATGTGGCTGCGATGGACTATGCGTATCAGATCGGCCAGGAAGTGCATCTTTCCACCCAGTTGAATATATCGAATGCGGAAGCTCTGAAGTTCTACGCCCGGTTTGCGGATGTGGTGGTGCTGGCCCGCGAATTGAATCTTCAACAGGTATACGAAATTTACCGCCAAATTCAGGAACAACAAATCCGGGGGCCAAAAGGCGAACTCGTTCGCATTGAAATGTTCGCTCACGGCGCTTTATGTATGGCCGTATCGGGCAAGTGCTACCTGAGTTTGCACGAAATGAACGCTTCGGCCAACCGGGGCGCCTGCATGCAGATTTGCCGCCGGGCCTATACGGTAAAAGATAAAGACAGCCAGATCGAGTTGGATATTGAAAATCAATATATCATGTCGCCAAAAGATTTGAAGACCATTCATTTTATGAATAAGATGATGGACGCAGGCGTGCGGGTGTTCAAAATCGAAGGACGGGCGCGCGGCCCCGAATACGTCCGGTTAGTGACGGAATGCTATAAGGAGGCGGTCAGGGCGTATTGCAAGGACGCGTTCGACGAGGCCAAAGTGGCCGTCTGGGATGAACGGCTCGGGCGGGTATTCAACCGCGGCTTTTGGGATGGCTATTACCTGGGGCAGCGCTTAGGGGAATGGAGCAGCCGGTACGGATCGGGAGCGACCCGCAAAAAGGTCTATGTGGCCAAAGGAATCAAATATTTCGATAAAATCGGTGTGGCCGAGTTCGAGATGGAATCGGGCAGTTTGAAGGCGGGCGACGAGATTTTGATTACCGGCCCGACTACGGGGGCGGTGATGCAGACGGCCGGTGAAATCCGGGTCGATCTTCAACCGGTAGCCGAAACCATCAAAGGCGAACGTTTCTCGATCAAGGTAAACGAGAAGATCCGCCCCTCGGATCGGCTGTATAAAATGGTGGTACAAGAGGTAAATAAATTAGAGTAATGAAAAAATATATTTTTAAACTGACCGATAAGGTACGCGATTACGAATGCGACCTGCAAGGAGTGGTCAATAACTCCAATTATCAACATTATATGGAACATACCCGGCACGAGTTTCTCGAATCGCTGGGTGAGAATTTCGGCGCGATGCACGAAAAAGGTATTGATGCGTTCGTGGCCCGGGTCGATATTCAATATCGTACCTCGCTCCGGAGCGGCGATAGCTATATATCCTGCTTAAATGTGAGCCGGGAAGGCCCCAAGCTGATTTTCCACCAAGATATTTACCGGGCTTCGGACGAAGTGCTGGCCACGAAAGGCCGCGTGGAATCGGTCGTCGTGGAGAACGGGCGGTTGACCCGGGGCGAATATTTCGACCGGATGCTAAAGAATATACAGAATAAATGACAGACAAAACGATTTACCAACTAGGCCTTACTATGATTAACGGGGTGGGGGATATTCTGGCCCGTCATCTGCTGGAAGCCGTAGGCGATGCAGAAGAAATTTTCAAGGAAAAAGCTGCCCGGCTGGAGCGTATACCGGGTATTAGCCGGGCTTTGATTGCGGAGATCAAACGGCCCGAAGTGCTTCGCCAGGCGGAGAAAGAGCTTGATTTTATCCGGAAGAACCAGATCGACACGTATTTCCTGGCGGATAAAAAGTATCCGGAGCGTCTGAAAGAATGTCCCGACGCTCCGGTTCTCTTTTACTTCAAAGGACAGGCCGATCTCAGCAGCCGGCATATCCTGAGTATCGTAGGAACGCGCCGGGCCACCGATTACGGGAAATGCCAAACCGAACAGTTGATTGCTCGCTTAGCCGCTTCTTTTCCGGATCTTCTGATTGTGAGCGGCCTGGCTTACGGAATCGATATTTGCGCACATCGGGCGGCTTTGCATGCCGGATTGCCGACAGTGGGCGTATTGGCACACGGCCTCGACCGGATTTATCCTCCCGTACACCGCGATACGGCGGTGCAAATGTTGGAAGCCGGCGGTTTGCTGACCGATTTCCCGGCGGGAACGAATCCCGACCGCCCGAATTTTATCCGTCGTAACCGGATCGTCGCCGGGTTGGCCGACGCCACGGTGGTGGTGGAATCGGCCGAAAAAGGTGGTTCCCTGATTACGGCCGACCTGGCTTTTTCGTACGGCAGGGATGTTTTTTCTTTTCCGGGCCGGGTGTACGATCCGCATTCCCGCGGTTGCAATCTGTTGATCCGTCAGAATAAGGCGGCGTTGATTACTTCGGCCGAGGATTTGATTTCTGCCCTGCGCTGGGATGTAGGGCGTACGGATGCTCCGTTAGCACGTCAGACCCGGCTCGTGTTTCCCGAGGAGGGGCCGGAGGTACGTATCGTGGCATCGCTAGAGGCGAAGGAGGAGGTTCAGATTAATCAGTTGGCGCTGGAATTGGCTATGCCGGTACAAGTTTTGTCGGCCTTATTATTTACGCTGGAGATGAAAGGGCTTGTCCGGTCGTTGCCAGGCAACCGCTACCGCTTGGCACGCTGACGGCAAGCGGTAGTGAAGCCTTCGGCGCGGCCGAATAGATGCGGCGGCCGAAGAATAAAAAAGCCCCCTGCAAATTATGTATTTAGTTTGCAGG
>DBFJSK010000639.1:0-14922 GCA_048403675.1 Tannerellaceae bacterium
AGAAAAGACTTACGATAATGTAGATAAAATGACAGAGGTAGGGGGCGAATTTTATATAAGTTGGTCGCCGGTACCCTTTTTATCGTTGGCACCTTACTATGAATTTGATTACCAGCAGGCAACGGTGGGAGGTTTAAAAAGAAATTATTGGCATCATATTTTTGATTTGCGGTTGTCTACCTTTTATAAAGATTTTACATTGACCGGTATTCTGATTGTAAGGAATAAATCGTTGGCCGGGGAAATGTATACAAAAGAGAAAAACTATTATTCCCTCGACCTTACTTGGAAAAAGAAAAATTTAAGTATAACGGGGGGGCTATTATTTTTAAACGCTCCCGTCGTTTCGGAAACGGTTAAAGGACTTCCCGTCTATTACCGCGAAAGTAAAATAGCCGGCGACTTTAACGGACTCGTTTATCTCCAACTGGTTTATACGCTGCCTTTTGGAAAGAAAATCTCCCGTTCGATGAAACAACAAATTAACAACACCGACAATGATTCAGGTATCTACATTGACAATAGGGCTAAATTATGAAATTTCCTTATTATAAACAACCCGACAGCATGGAATGCGGAGCGACCTGCTTACGTATGATCGCCCGGTATTACGGCAAAGAGTATGGCGCAGAAACCATGCAACAACTCTGTGTAGTAACCCGGGAAGGAGTTTCCCTGCTAGGCATAACTGATGCAGCCGAATACATCGGATTGCGCACCGTTTGCGGACGCATCGCCTTGGACAAGTTAGTGGCTCAACGCCCCTTTCCCTGCATACTCCATTGGAATCAGGAACACTTCGTCGTTTTGTACGATGTAAAAACCAAGCGCGGCGGAAAACGCCTCTTTTATATTGCCGATCCGGGAAAAAATTTGTTGCAACTCGATGAAGAAACCTTCCGCAACGCCTGGATCAGCACCCGTTCGCACGGAGAAGAAAAAGGCGTCGTCATGGCCCTGCAACCTACACCCGCCTTTTACGAAAAACAAGATGAAAGCCGGAAAATGGAGCATCCCTTACGTTTCTTGGCGGGCTATATCAAACCCTATCGCCATTTTTTCATCCAGTTATTACTCGGCTTACTGCTGGGCAGCGTACTCCAGCTCCTTTTTCCTTTCCTCACCCAAGCCATCGTAGATAAAGGCATCAGCGGAAAAAACCTGAATCTGATCTACCTTATCTTAATCGGGCAGTTAATGCTCGTGGTCAGTCGGGCTTCGGTCGATTTTATCCGCAGCTGGATCTTGTTACATATCAGCGCCCGCGTCAATATCTCCCTGCTGTCGGATTTTTTAATCAAACTGATGCGTCTGCCCATGTCCTTTTTCGATACGAAAATGACAGGCGACCTGCTTCAACGCATCAACGACCACGAACGGGTAGAACGGTTCCTGACCGCCCAAACCCTCAGCGCCCTCTTCTCGGCCTTCAGCTTTCTTATTTTCGGGGGCGTGCTACTCTATTACAACGGGTTGATATTTACCATCTTTCTGCTCGGCAGCGGCCTTTATGCCGCCTGGGTGTTTCTCTTTCTTAAAAAACGCAGGCTGCTCGATTACGAATACTTCGAACAACGCGCCCGCAACCAGAGCAAAACCATGCAAATGCTCGGCGGCATGCAAGAAATCAAACTGCAAAATTGCGAACGCCGCCGGCGTTGGGAATGGGAAGACATCCAAGCCGACCTGTTTCAGACCAATATGGCCAGCATGAAGCTGCAACAAAGCCAGGAAGCCGGCAGCATCCTGATAAACGAAGTAAAAAACATCGTCATCACCATCGTGGCGGCCACCTCCGTGATCGGCGGCCACCTCTCCCTGGGCATGATGCTCGCCATTCAATACATCATCGGCCAGTTGAACGCCCCCATCGAACAATTCGTTCAGTTTATCTACGGCTGGCAAGACGTACAGATCAGCCTCGAACGCATGAGCGAAATCCACCAGCGGGAAGAAGAAGAAACGCGCACCCGCTCCCGTACCGGTTTTGAAGGAACTGCCCGCGACATCGTCCTGCACAACGTCACCTTTCAATACGAAGGCATCCATTCCCCCAAAGTGCTGGAAGGGGTCGATTTGCACATTCCCGAGGGCAAGATTACGGCTATTGTCGGCACGAGCGGAAGCGGCAAAACCACCCTTCTCAAACTCTTACTGGGCTATTACCAACCGGTGAACGGCCGCATCACGATAGGCGGCCATGACCTGCGGGAATTCAGTCTGCGCTGGTGGCGCAACCAATGCGGGGCCGTGATGCAAGACGGCTATCTCTTCTCCGAATCGATTGCCCGCAACATCGCCGTTGACGACGACGAAATCGACAAATCGCGCCTCCTGCTAGCCGTGCGTATCGCCCAGATCGAGGAATTTATCGAACGTCTTCCCCTGAAATACAATACCGTGATCGGCCCGGACGGCCAAGGCGTAAGTCAGGGACAACGCCAACGCATCCTCATCGCCCGCGCCGTATATAAAAATCCCTCCTTCCTGTTTTTCGACGAAGCCACCAATTCCCTCGACGCCAATAACGAACGCGCCATCGTAGAAAACCTGGCGGATTTCTATCGCGGAAAAACCGTACTTATCGTCGCCCATCGCCTCAGCACGGTGCGGAACGCCGACCAACTGGTCGTTGTAGACAAAGGCCGCATCGTGGAAATCGGTACCCATGCCTGCCTGATCAGTCGCCAAGGCGCCTATTACCACTTAGTCCGGAACCAATTGGAACTCGGCTCCTGACTTTTGCCGCATTACCGTTCAACCCCCTGCTCAAACAAACAAAAGATGAATTACGAAGAAATGAAAAAACAAGCCGCCGACCAGCAAGACCACATCGAACTGCGCAGTGAAAAAGTACGTAACCTCATCGGCCAGGTACCTCCCTTTCTGATCCGTTGGGGCAATACCTTGCTCCTTATTATCTTTTTTCTGCTGCTGGCAGCCGGCTATTACTTTTATTTTTGCGCGAACTAAGCGGCTATAGAAAGCCCTCGGCCTAACGCGGCGAGCTTGTTTCTGCCCTCGATTTGTATAATATTTGAAAATTAAGGCGTAGATTTCCCTGAAAAAGCTATATTTGCCAAATACTACCACAGAAAGGAGGTGCAAATAGCAAACAGGTGAAAAATTGCGTATACGCTTTATTATCGATAGCATAAGCTATTCTTAGTTGTTAATCTTTAATTCGTTACCAAATGAATACAAACCGAAAAATCAAATTAGGCGCAGTCAGTCGCGAAAATTTATCAGAAAAAGAAATGAAACGCGTATGGGCCGGCAAACGCATGTGCCCGGAATTTATCTGCCAATGCGCTTCCGACAGCTCGGCCATCAGCCACAACGAAATGGTGACCGATACGGCGGCCATTCTCAACCCTCCTCCTACGGATAATGTGTAAATCAGTAGTAATCTTTCATAGTGTTACCTCATGAATCCCTCTAAAAAAATCAAATTAGGCGCAATCAGCCGCGAAAATTTATCGGAAAAAGAAATGGAACGCGTATGGGCCGGCAAACGCATGTGCCCGGACTTTGTCTGCGATTGCGACAGCGACAGTTCGGCCATAGCCCATGTAGAGATGATAAACAATGCAGCGGCTATCCTTAATCCTTCCGCCGACCCGGCGTAATCAAGCTGTATCCACTTCGTTAAAATCCTTCTTATGGTATGAGATTCAAACAAAACATCAAATTGCAAACCGTCAACCGGGAAAATCTTCCGGCAAAAGACCTGAAAAGAATCCTGGGCGGAATCAGGAAATGTAAAGAATACGCCTGTCAATGCAACGACGACCGCCTCAGCTTTTCCATCGCCTCGGCCGAAGGCGTGGCGGGAAATGAATCGAAAGCCTTTTTGAACCCCGATCCCCTCGGCTAAGCCGCGGTGGGAAAACGAAAAAACATTCATGGAGGGTAATTTATAAAGCCCCCGGCTTCGAAGGCGCCGGAAAAGGTATAAATTACCCTCTTCAATACATCCCGGACATGCATGAAGTTAACCTGACAGTAGAAACGCCTGAGGGGCACACCTATTACCTGGCGGAATCGTGGATGCAATTATTCTTGCTGCATCCCCTGCTGGCCTATATCAAAGACGCGATTCAAGTACGCCAGCTCGACGAAGAAACCCTTCTGAAAGAAACCGGCTCCTCTTTTTTATACAAAGGAATCACCTATACCCAAAAAGAAGTAATTTATTACCTCCGGAAATACCGCTTTATGGAAGCCGGCGGATTATTCGAAACATTCGGCCGCGAGCAATTATTAAAAGAAAAAATAGCCCCCGCCGACGTGGAGTATGCCCTGCGCTACCTCAAACAAATAGACATCGAGCTTACGCAATTTTGTAACCTGAAATGCAAATACTGCTTTTACGGCGAATTATACAAACCCACCGAAACCCGGAATCACCGGGTCGACCTCGATAAAGTACATGCGGTATTCGACCGCCTATTCGGTTATTGGGGAAAAAAATGGCTTCCCTACCCCGTCCACATCAATTATTACGGTGGAGAACCCCTCTTGGAATTCGAAGCCATCCGCCGCTTGACTACCTACCTGAACGCTCGGAAAACCGACCGGATACGCTTTGAATTCGGACTGACTACCAACGCGGTGCTGCTGACCGAAGAAATGATCCGTTTTTTTATCCGTCATCAGTTTAAGCTGGCCGTCAGCCTCGACGGCGACCGCCGCCACAATGGCTACCGCCTGACGCCCTCCGGCGCCGAAACTTACGATAAGGTAGTAGCCTGCCTGGAGCTTATCCGGCGCATCGACCCTGTCTATTTCGAGAAAAAAGTACATCTCATCGCTGTTTTGCATAGCCGCAACAGCCTGGCGGAGACGACCGCTTTCCTGCAAAAACACTATGGCAAAACGCCCACGATGGGCGAACTGAATGCCGTCAACCTGGATGAAGAAAAAAAAGAAGAGTATGCCGCCGTCTACCGGCCGGCACAGCAAGAGGTGAAACAAACCTTGTCGCTACCCCATCATACGCTGAACCTGGCCGAAGAAGTGCGCCAACTCCTTTCTTCCTGCAACGGTTCGCAAGTTTTGCAAAAAGAAGGACGGGATCTTTTCTATTTGCTGCGGCGCACGCCCACGGGCACCTGCTATCCTTTCGAGAAGAAATTGTTTATCACCGCCAACTACCTCACGTTGCCTTGCGAACGCATCGGCTTTTCCCACCATTACGGTGTGCTTGCACTCGAAAAAGATGCTCCCTTGATTGATCCGCAAAAGGTGGCCGAACACCATAACGACCGGCTGGGCCGTTTGATAGGCCAATGCAAACGCTGCTATTACAATTGGTTATGCCGGCAATGTTTGTATACGCTTATTCCTTCGGCTTCCTCTTCATCGGCCTCTCCGTATTCGGAACCCTCCCCCCCGATGCCGCCGGCTCCGGCCCCCCGGCCGGCCGGATGTCCCGCTTTCTTCACCAAAAGCGAGATGGAGGCTTATCTGAGCGCCCTATTATCCTATCTCGAAAAAAATCCCCGCGTCCTGTCGGAACGCTAATCTAAAATTCCTGCTTCATGAAAAAAGCCTGGCTGTATCTGGAACCTTATACCAGTTTGACGATCAATTCAGCATCGGAAGTCCTGTTATATAATACCTTAAACGGACAACAATTCCTTACCCGCAGTCGCGCCATCGCCCACTTGCTGCACCGATGGCAAGCGCCCGGCGAAGGACATGTCGTGGAGTTTACGCCGGCTCCCGCCCACGCTCCCCTTATCGAATGGCTCCGGCATACCTTTTCGGGCGATGTGATGGCGGCCCCCGAAGGCCGCCGCAAACCTGTTCAGTTCGCGCCTTTAGAAGCTATGAATGAAGAACGCCTGGCCGAAAGCCGAGCGAAAATAAGCGAAAATCCGGCTTCGTTGGAAGTATTTTTCTACCTCACTGCCGTTTGCGGAGCCGGTTGTACCTATTGCGGAACCTACCACAAGCAGTTCCCTTTTTGTAAACAAGGCGACGCTGCGCAGGCCGTTCTGCCGTTGGATTGCGTAACCGACGTAATCGAACAACTCGATCCGGAACGGTTACAAACCCTCCACTTTCTAGGCGGAAATTTGCTAACCTACCCCTCCCTCCGGCCCTTACTCGATGAACTGGCCGGCGTTGCGGTGGCGAAAGCTTTTTACATCCATCTGCGCCACCTGGCGCAACCCGAAGCATTGGCCCCCTTCCTGCGGCACGACATCACGATCCGCCTCCTGGTGCCGGAAACGGCCGATAATACTCGGCTAGCCGCTGTCGAAGCCTATCTGGCTGCATCCGGCGGCGAGTATGTGCTGGACTATGTAGTGACCGACGAACCGGAAATAGAAGCCGTCTCCTCCCAAACCGGCCACGAGAGACTGCATCCCTTTTATACCGGTGAAAAGGATGCGTTTTTCGAAGAAAATGTTTTCATCACCGCCGACGATTTCGATTCGCCTGTTTCCTTGCGCAAACTCTATAAACACCGGTTGGCGAACGATTCCTTCCTGGGAAAAATCCTGGTCGATGTCGATGGCCGGATCTATCTCTCTCCCAATCGGCCGCCCGTAGGCTCGCTTTCGGAAGGCCTGGGCAAGGCGATGGACAGCATACGCGAGCCGGAATCTCTTTGGTTTTTAACGCGCGAACGGGTGGAACCTTGCCGCCAGTGTGTGTATAACCGCTTGTGTTGCCCTATATCCGATTACGAATTGCGGATGGAAAAATTCAATCTGTGCCGCTTGTGGCCGCTCGATTTAAAAAAATAATTAATACCTTTAGGCCAAAACTCCGGTATATGCAAAAAACGTTGAAGATTAAAAATGATATTCGCCAGCTTGCGGCCGTCGAACAGTTTTTACGGCAGCAGGCCGGGGGATTCGGTTTGAGCGAATCGCTCATCGGGAATCTCAATCTGGTATTGGAAGAGGCTATTTCGAATATCATATTTTATGCATACGAAGGAGAAGAAAGAAAAGAAGAAGCAATCGATTTGTCGCTTGACTACGAGAAACCCTATCTGGTGATCCGGCTTTCCGACGGGGGATGTCCGTTCGACCCTACGGCCCGGCAAGATCCTGACCTCAGCCTGACGGCGGAAGAGCGCCCGATCGGCGGTTTGGGGATTTTCCTGATAAAAAAGCTGATGGACGAGGTGAGTTATCAACGGGTGAACGACAAAAATGTGCTGATTCTGAAGAAAAAAATAACGTCATAAAATAGAAAAATGATCGATATGGAAAATGCGATAAAAATTGAAATAACGCAAGAGGGCGACGAAACGGTGATTCGTGTAGGCGGACGTTTGGATACCAATACCAGTCCGGAATTCGAGGGGGCGGTAGCTCCGGTATTGTCCAGTGCGGTTTCTCATATCAAATTGGATTGCGGGGCGCTCGATTACGTAAGCAGTTCGGGACTGCGCCAATTGCTGAGAATCCAGAAAAATATAGCGCAGAAGAAGGGCATGTTGCGTTTGGTGGGCCTGAAGCCGGCCATTCGGGAAGTGCTGGATGTAACCGGTTTTTCCATGTTGTTCCGGATCGAGTGAATCCGTCCTTTCCGGCGGAAGGGTTATTGTTATTTTTTTTTCGATTGAAAAATGCTTGCCGATGAAATTTCAATTGCATGCCTATGGAATCCGGATTTCATAAGCATGCAATTGAAATTACATAAGCATCCGATTGGAGTTTTATAAAGGATGTGTCGTAACTCGTTGGCTGTCAAAATGATACAGAACTTGCTTCGAAGGGTGTCCGCGGCTTTTACTTCTTGTCAAATTTCAGGAATAAAAACGCCTTGAAAAAAAATTAAAAAGCCCTTTTGAGCGCTTCTTTCAAGCGCCCTTTTAAACGCTTTTTTCGCCAAATGATAAAACGCTCTTTCCCACTGCCGCCTGCATCTAGCCCGCAGAATGGAAAACTTGCTTTCCGCCTTATCCTCTTTCTCTCTTTAATCGGGCAGAACCACTTCCTCTACCGACTCCCATTTTCCTCCTTCATACACATCCAGCCGGAACGTGTCGTCGGAAGCGGAAGGCGTATACAAACGTCCCGAATACCGGATAATCCGGTTCGATAGCGGCGTAACCCCTGTTATCTTTCGCTCCCGCATCACCTTTCCTTCGCGGTTTCTCGCCCTCAGGTAGAGGTCGATCGTGCCTTTATCCGGCGGAATAAAGGTGTAAAATGCGTGGGTGAACGATAATTGGCCGGCTTCTTCGGCAGAAAAAGTGTGCAGAAAAGCCTGAATATCCGAGGCTGTAGCGCCCAGACCGTTTCCCGTATGCAAGCCGGCCGGATACCGTTCGATGCGTATTTCGAAATCCTTCAAATCGGCCGGTACCGGTTCGGTCGACACGCACTCTATCCGGCAAACCGTACGCCTTAGGGCGATGTCGCTCGCCCCGTTTTCGCCGGAAAAGCTGATTTCCTTTTCTTCCGAAGCAAAAAACGTGTCCGATACTTCATCCACTTGCAGAATTTGTTCGGCCAATTCGCTTTCTTCCGACGAATGGGCGATAAACACAAACCGGTAAGGGCCGGCCGGCAACGAATCGTAAACGATGCCGAAATCCGTATCGGCATCGGCAAGGTTGAATTGCTTGCATTTGAAAGGCGTATCCGCTTCCCCCGCCTTATATACCAGGTAATCCACCTGGGTACATAAGCCGCTCAAATCGGAACCGTCGTCTGCATCGGGCGGCGTATCCGGCTCCGCACCAGGCACTGCGGGTTCGGGAATGGCAAAATCGGGGATGCTCCGGAGCGTGGGGAAAGGCAACACTTCGGTTTTCAAACCTAAATTGAATTGAATAGGAATTTTTTCACTGCCGGCGCCGGGATCGGTCGCTTCGGTATCCATGCATCCGGTCAGGAATACCCATCCGATGACGAACCATTGTGCGTGTATTTTCATAGCTAAGATTTGCTGATTATTTTGATTACTTGATTACAAAGAAAAGCTTTCTTGGGAAAATTAAAAAATATTAAGCGCACAAAGTGAAAACCTTGCGTTCCTTTTTTTAGCTTTGCAATCTCACGCCGGAAAGTTTCGGCTGCAACGGCCCGGCGGCTTTTCGACCGGATCATTTTCGGGAGGGGGGGAAGGCCGAACCGCAGGAATCACAACGGAAAACACATCAACAATCAATCAGAATGAATACAAGAAAAGTATGGGCAGCCGCCGCGCTGCTGTTGGCCGCCGGATGGTCGGCTATGGGATTCGCCCAAAAGCCGGCATTGAAATTCAATGCAGATAAAAAGTTTAAAATCGTACAATTCACCGATTTGCACGTCAAATGGCAAGATCCCCGTTCGGCCGTGGCCTTCGAACGCATGAACCAGGTACTCGATCAGGAGAAACCCGACCTGGTGATTTTTACCGGCGATATTATCTACAGCGCGCCGGCTCTCGACAATATGCGTGAAGTACTCCGTACCGTATCCGACCGGAAAATACCTTTCTCGATCGTGTTCGGCAATCACGATAACGAACAGGGCGCACCCAAAGAAGAATTGCTTCAGGTGGCCGAAAGCCTGCCGTACAGCCTGACGGCCGACGAGGTGCCGGAAATCTCGGGCGTAGGCAATTACGCCCTCGCCGTACAAGCCTCTGGCGGTCAGGAAACGGCCGCCGTTTTATATTGCATCGATTCGAATACCTATTCCACCATCGAAGGAGTAAAAGGATACGATTATATCAAAGCCGACCAAATCGATTGGTACCGTGCCAAAAGCGACGCTTTCACCGCGGCCAACGGCGCCAAACCGCTACCTTCGCTGGCCTTTTTCCATATCGCCCTGCCCGAATACAATCAGGCGGCTGCCGACGAGAATGCTCAATTCTACGGCATCCGGCGCGAAAAAGCCTGTGCTCCGGCGCTCAATTCCGGACTGTTTACCGCAATGAAAGAACAAGGCGATATTATGGGCGTATTCGTGGGCCACGACCACGATAACGATTATGCCGTGGACTGGCACAATATCCTGCTGGCGTACGGACGTTTCACCGGAGGCCCTACCGAATACATCCATTTGCCGAACGGGGCGCGGGTGATCGAACTGACTGAGGGGAGCCGGCGTTTTACGACCTGGATCCGTACGAAAGCCGGCGTGGAACAGCTTACGGTATACCCCGACGACTATACCAAGAATTAAACAAAAACAACATTTTAACTTCTTGCGGGTACTTTAAATATGATTAACTTTGCCGCTGGTAGATAAAGTAAAAACGAAAGTATGAAGAAGATTAGAGCTGCCATTGTTGGATATGGCAACATCGGCAAGTATGTTTTAGAAGCATTGGAAGCCGCTCCCGATTTCGAAGTGGCAGGTGTAGTACGCCGTAATCCGAACGATATACCGGATGAATTGAAGGCTTATACCGTTACAGATGCGATCACAAAGCTCGAAAGGGTGGATGTCGCCGTATTGGCCACGCCTACCCGCAGTGTAGAAGGTTATGCAAAAGAAATACTGGCTTTAGGAATCAATACGGTCGATAGTTTCGACATTCACGGCGGCATCGTCGATTTGCGCCGTTCGCTGGATGAAGTGGCCAAGGCTCACGGACGGGTAGCCGTTATTTCTGCCGGCTGGGACCCGGGCAGCGACTCGGTGGTACGCGCCCTGCTGGAAGCCATGGTGCCGAAAGGAATTACTTATACTAATTTCGGCCCGGGCATGAGTATGGGCCATACGGTAGCGGTAAAGGCCATCGAAGGCGTTAAAGCCGCCCTGAGTATGACGATACCTTTGGGTACGGGCGTGCATCGCCGCATGGTTTATATCGAAGTGAAAGAAGGGTACGACTTTAAGCAGGTGGCAGCCGCCATCAAGGCCGACGATTATTTTGCGCACGACGAAACGCATGTCATGCAGGTGGAATGCGTCGATAATCTGCTCGATATGGGCCACGGTGTCAACCTGGCGCGCAAAGGCGTGTCGGGGAAAACGCAGAACCAGTTGGTGGAATTCGATATGAAGATCAACAACCCGGCGCTGACGGCCCAGATCTTGGTATCGGTAGCCCGCGCCGGCATGAAGCAGCAGCCGGGCGCTTATACGATGATCGAATTGCCGGTAGTCGATATGCTTGCGGGCGATAGAGAAGACTTAATCAGAAGACTCGTTTAATCCGCCTGCGGCCCGGGCCGTGGTTTTTTAACTGCGCGGGCCGCGGCGGTTCAATCTCAAAAAATATGCTGGATTTTATTACCTGGACGGCCGATCCGGCCATTTTCACGATCGGTTCGCGCGAGATTCGCTGGTACGGCTTGGCGTTCGCCATCGGGTTTGCCATCGGTTATATGATTGTGGAGCGGATGTGGAAGAATGAAAAGCTTCCTCCTGCCTGGATCGATTCGCTGCTGATTTATACCATGGTCGGAACCGTGGTCGGGGCCCGGTTGGGGCATTGTTTGTTTTATGCTCCGGAATATTATCTGGCCAATCCGGTCGAAATTTTCAAAATCTGGGAAGGCGGCCTGGCCAGTCACGGCGGCACGCTCGGAATTATCATCGCCATTTATTTTTACTCCAAACGGGTGACGCATAAAAGCATGCTGTGGACGTTCGACAAGCTGGTGGTTCCTACCGGACTGGTGGCGGCTATGATTCGTTTGGGCAATTTGATGAATCACGAAATCTACGGCCATCCAACCGATTTGCCGTGGGGCTTCCGGTTTATCGAGAACTTGCATGCCTGGAAACAGGGGGCGGCTCCCGTCTTTTCGGCGCCCAGCCATCCTACCCAATTGTACGAAGCGCTTTGTTATTTGCTTACCTTCGCGCTTTGTATGTGGCTTTATTTCAAAAAAGAAGCTTGGAGGAAGGAAGGCTTTATTTTCGGTATTTTCCTGATCTGCGTGTTCGGTTCGCGTATCGTGATCGAGTTCGTGAAGAATAACCAGGAGGCGTTTGAAGCGAATATGATGCTCAATATGGGGCAGTGGCTCAGCGTGCCCTTCGTATTGGCCGGATGCTGGTTCGTGTGGTCGGCTTCCCGGCGCAAAAAGTTGCCTGTCAATCAATAATGATTTACTTATCCTAACAAAAAGAAATGTATCAATTAAAAGAAATAGCAGACAAAGTTTTTTATGTGGGAGTGAACGATCGCCAAAAGGCCTTGTTCGAAAATCTCTGGCCTTTGCCTTACGGCGTTTCTTACAACTCGTATCTGATTGTCGATGAAAAAACAGTATTGGTCGATACGGTCGATGTGTGTTATTCCGACATCTTTCTTAAAAAAATAGCCGATGCGCTCCGGGGGCGTTCGCTCGATTACCTCGTCATCAACCATATGGAGCCTGATCATGCGGGCAGTATCCGCTTGCTTCGTCAGCAATATCCGGAAGTGAAGATCGTGGGGAACAACAAAACCTTCGGCATGTTGGAAGGGTATCACGGCATCAAAGAGGGTTTGCTGGAGGTAAAAGAAGGGGATGTGCTGGAAACCGGCCGTCACCGGCTTGTATTCTATATGGCCCCCATGGTGCATTGGCCCGAAGTAATGGTTACCTACGATGCTACCGATAGGCTGCTGTTCTCGGCCGATGCGTTCGGAACATATGGTACGCTCGACGGGGGCGTGGTGGACACGGAAATGAATGTGGAGCATTATTGGGAGGAGATGATCCGGTATTATGCCAATATCGTGGGAAAATACGGCAGTCCGGTGCAACGGGCGCTGCAAAAGCTTTCCGGCTTGGATATTCAAACCATTTGTTCTACCCACGGGCCGGTCTGGCGGCAGTATAAAGAAAAGGCGGTGGCTGTGTACGACAGGCTGAGCCGGTATGAAGGAGAAGACGGCGTGGTGATTATGTATGGCAGCATGTACGGGAATACCGAGCAAATGGCTGAAGCAATTGCCGGTTCGCTGGCGGCGCACGGGGTGAAGAATATCGTGATGCACAATGTCAGCAAGAGCCATCCGTCGTATATTTTGAAGGATGTATTTAAGTATAAAGGGGTGATTATCGGTAGCCCTACCTATAGCAATCAGTTGTTTCCGGAGGTGGAATCGATGTTGAGCAAGATCGAGGTGCGTGAGGTGAAAAACCGTTTGTTCGGTTATTTCGGTTCGTTTACCTGGGCCGGTGCTGCGGTGAAGCGGTTGGCGGCTTTCGGCGAGAAGATGAAATGGGAAACGGTGGGCGCCCCGGTGGAACAAAAGCAGGGACTGAGCGCCGATAAGTATGCGGAGTGCCTGGCGTTGGGCAAGGCGATGGCCGAGCGATTGGCTGCACGCTAACCGCGTTGTTAACATAAAGAGAATACGAATTATAAATCAATCAACCCGGTATGGCGGCCGGATGCGGCGAAGGGAAGGGGAGAAGAGGCGATGGCCTCGGCTTGTTTTCTTCGGGTGTATGCCGGCGGCCGACTGAAAAAACACAAAGTTATGAGATTAATTATCGAACCTGATTACGAGCAACTCTCGAAGTGGGCGGCTAATTATGTGGCTGCCAAGATTAAAAAAGCCAATCCGACGGCTGAAAAACCTTTTGTACTGGGCTTGCCTACCGGTTCTTCTCCGCTGGGCATGTATAAGAATCTGATCGAACTGAATAAAAAAGGCGTCGTTTCTTTTCAGCATGTGATTACGTTCAATATGGACGAGTATGTGGGGCTGCCGAAGGATCACCCCGAGAGCTATCATTCGTTTATGTGGAAGAATTTCTTCAGCCATATCGATATTAACCCGGAGAATGTGAATATCCTCAATGGGAATGCCGAAGATCTGGAGGCGGAGTGTGCTTCGTATGAAGCGCGGATGAAGGCTGCGGGTGGCGTCGATCTTTTCCTGGGAGGTATCGGCCCCGACGGACATATTGCTTTTAATGAACCGGGTTCTTCCCTGGCTTCTCGTACGCGTGTGAAGACGTTGACGACGGATACGATTATCGCCAATTCCCGGTTTTTCGATAATGATGTGAACAAGGTGCCGAAAACATCGGTTACGGTTGGTGTAGGTACGGTGCTCGATGCGAAGGAAGTGCTGATTATGGTGAACGGCCATAACAAGGCGCGTGCTTTGCAGCAGGCTGTGGAAGGCGCTGTGAACCAGATGTGGACGATTACGGCGCTGCAATTGCATCCGAAGGGCATTATTGTGTGCGACGAGGCGGCTTGCGCCGATTTGAAGGTGGGTACGTATAATTATTTTAAAGATATTGAGAAGGATCATTTGTGTCCTTGTTCTTTGCTGAAATAATTCGGGAAAATTAAAAAACAGGAAAGGGACTGTCATTCATGCTGAAATGACAGTCCCTTTTTCTATGTTTTTAGGAGGGCTTGTTTGTTTTTCGTTTTTCTTCGGGGGGCATCCGGTAGTATCCGGTTGCTTGGGGAAGATTATAATCGGATGGGCGTACCGTTATAAAAATCGAGAATCTTGGCCCGGAAAATGAAGTCGTATTTTGCCTGGGCTTGTTCCGCCAGGCTTTGCGCGTACTTCGTCTTGGCTTCGTTGAACTCGAAAACGGTGCTCTTGCCTGCATTATAACGTTCTTCGGCGTAGCTGAAAGCTATCTGGCTGGCCGCTACCGATTTGTCGGAAGCCGTGTATTTTTCCTGCGAAGCGGTGGCGTTATAGTAGGCTTGCTGAATTTCTTTGTAGAGCGTCTTTTTCGTGTTCTCCATCATCAGTTGCTGGTTGCGGATATTGATCCGGGCCGAGCGTACGCTGTTGCGTACTTGCATCCGGTTGAATAGGGGGATGCTCAGAGAGAAGCCTATGGCTTTTTGTCCGTTCTGCTTCAACTGGTCGCCGAAAGAGGGATTGTCGGTGGCCTCGCCGTCGCTGGAGGCGTGGTAATAGCCGTTGCTATAGCTGGCACCGAAGCTTAGTTTCGGATAATATCCCGCTTGAGCTACCCGGAGCATTTTCTGTTGGCTTTCCAGCAAGAACTGCTGTTCCTTGATC
>DBFJSK010000640.1:0-2362 GCA_048403675.1 Tannerellaceae bacterium
TTATTGGCACAACCTTCTCTTGGCGGCGGCTGTTCTGTATGCAGAAATTAGCAATCTAAAACGATAAAACAGTATGAGTTCAACAACCGTTAAGAAATCGGAACACAAAAAAGAATCCGGCCAGGTTTCCAACCAGGCCATCGGAACATTTATCGGCGAACTGTTCTCTTTCAACAGCAGCCTGAAACTTTTCCATTGGAGTGTGACAGGCCCCGGTAGTTATGCCCGCCATATGGCGCTCGACGAAGCTATCGACTCGGTACTCGACGTTATCGACCGGATTACCGAAACGACCTATGCCTTGGTAGGCGATCTGAAAATCACGATTCCGGAAACAAAGAATCCTTCGGATATTGTGAAACACGTGTCAGATTTTTACCACTATGTAGAAAAGCATCGGGATTTATTCCCGGAAGATTTCTCGCAATCGATCCTCGATGATTATCAAGAGGCGTTGCAGCAGTTGCTATACCGGTTGGAACGGTTGCAATAGGCTCCGGGCCTAAAAAAGGAACCGTTGATTTTACTACACGGTTGCTTGCTTCCCCCGTCTGCAATTTTAAGGGGAACAGGCGATAAAAAGTAAAGTAAGCGGAAAAATAAAAATTGACAGTTTTCTCATTACACAGGAGTGTCTTTACTTTAATTTAGAGAAAAAGAAGCTCCCCACTGACTAACAAACAGTTTAAAAATGACCGGTTATTTTTAGCCGATCCAAAAAAAAGAGCCGTTTCCAGCTACTAAATGCATGATGTCCCGTCGGTTTGACGTTCGAAGACTCATACAGAAGCTGAAAACGGCTCCTCCATGCAAGCGCGTTTCGTTTCTCCGGATCAATCTGCCGGAATCCATTTGCCATATGCTGTTCGCCGTACTCTGTTTGCCCCAACTAGTCCACCGGGATCAG
Source organism: Tannerellaceae bacterium (assembly GCA_048403675.1). Taxonomy (GTDB): domain Bacteria; phylum Bacteroidota; class Bacteroidia; order Bacteroidales; family Tannerellaceae; genus Parabacteroides. Next base: position 908 of record DBFJSK010000640.1, read on the forward strand.
TTTCCCGGGATTAATCTACCGGAATCTGTCGTCTAACAGGATGGGCTAACAGAATCAATCCACCGCCCAGTCTTTCATTTCGTACATATCGAGGTATTCTTCCCATTCCGGGTCGATTTCGGTATAAATAGAAATAGGCAGTAATTCGAACGAAGCCAAAGCTTCATTCAGCCGTTCGCCGAATACGCGCGCCGTACGGGTGTAGAATACCCATATTTTCTCGCCGCCCCCGGTATACACCCCGCTCAGAATAGCCAACTTGTCTTTTTCCATAGCCTTTCGCAATGTTTCCTGCACGGTTTCCATTTTTTCGGCCAGCGCCTCGGAAGGCATTCCTTTGTCGTCGGCGTCATATTTCCAAGTAATTTCCACCCGTTCTTTAAACTTGCCCGATTGCACAAATTCGGTCAGCTCGTCGCGACCGCCCACGGTTATCAAATGCCCGGCTTCGTCTTCGGAAAGGGCGGTAAACCATACATTACTTAATTTCATATTGTGTTTGTTTTTAACGTTGCTTGTCCCGATGCGTTGCTTATAAGGATGCGTCACTTCGACAGGCGCCGAAATCTCGTTTTTCGGTAGGCGCTCCATCGCGCGGCCCCAATCTATCGATTGCCCCGGCAACCTCGGTTACCCTGATACAAAAGTTCGGTTACCCCTGATACAAAAGTAACGCATTTCCCCGGATCCGCCAACGCGAGCGGAAAGTAAAATAAATCGCCGGTTTGAACCCTTTGCAAAGAAAAGCTATAGGGAGGAATGTGCCGACTTTTATCAGCTTATGCTGATTTCATTTAAATTCTGAAAGACGCAAACCTGCTGTTGATAAATAAAGCGGCGGCAGATAGGAAAAAAATGGGTTAATCCATAAATAATTTGTAATATTGTCCACTTCAATTTTAACGTTAGGACATGTATCCTGAAACCTGATAGCTAGGTATGACAACAAAGGATGAAATTACAACACTAGTGCAATCGTTGACAGAAGGTTCTTTCGAGGCATTTGAAAAACTCTATTATTTATATAACGGGATGTTATATAATTTTGTGATGCGCTTATCTTCCGGCGATACCTATATAGCAGAGGAAATCGTGCAGCAAACGTTTATCCGGATCTGGGAGACACGTGAAAAAGTAAAACCGGCCGAGAGCTTCATCTCCTATCTTTGTACTATTTCAAGAAATATGTTGATGAATCGGTATGAACATCAAACGGTAGAATATGTGTACAGAGACTATTTGCTGAAAGCCAATACCCGCCATGATTACCAAACGGAAGAAACGACCGATTTGAAATTTTTGAACGAATATCTCCTTTTATTAGCCGAAAAATTACCACCTTCGCGCAAAGAAATTTTTATGCTCAGCAAATGTAAAGGGTACTCGAACAAAGAAATAGCGGAAATAATGCATATTTCGGAAAGCACGATTGCTACTCAATTATCGTTGGCGGTA
>DBFJSK010000641.1:0-3017 GCA_048403675.1 Tannerellaceae bacterium
TTACCAGTGGATCGAGTCCACCCAGGGGCCTCCCCGCAAGTATTACAAGCTTACGGAAAAAGGCGAAAGTTTCCTTCGGGAACTGGAAACCTCCTGGCAGGAGCTGAACGAGACGATAAACCACATCAGAAATAATTAAAACGCAAAAAGATGAAAAAGACATTGACAGTAAACCTGGGCGGAACCGTTTTCAATATAGACGAAGATGCTTACCAATTGCTCGACAAATATTTGGCGAACCTGCGGATTCATTTTCGCAAAGAAGAGGGCGCGCAGGAGATCATGGATGACTTCGAAATGCGGATTTCCGAATTGCTCGGCGAACGGGTACGCCTGGGACACGAGGTAATTACCATCGAGCAGGTGGAGCTTATCATCGACCGGATGGGTAAGCCGGAAGAAATTTTTGAAGAAGAGGAAAAACAAACCGCCGGCGGCGAAACCGAAGATAAAACAATCCTGGAAATCAAACAACCGGCAAGAAAACGGTTGATGCGCGATCCCGACAACCGTATTCTGGGTGGCGTAGCGGGCGGCTTTGCGGCCTATATGGACTGGGATCCTACGCCGGTGAGAATTGCATTGGTGGCGTTGATTTTTTTCTACGGATTTACCATTCCTGTGTATCTGCTTCTCTGGCTTATTATCCCGATGGCTAGTACGGCAACCGAAAAATTGCAGATGCGCGGAGAAAGCATTACGATTGAAAGCATCGGGAAAACGGTGACGGGCGAATTTGAAAAAGTAACCACACGGGTGAACGAGTATGTTCATACGGGCAAACCGCGTACGACTTTTCAGAAATTTGCCGACGGTTTTGTAGAGGTATTGGGTATTTTCCTCAAAGTATTTTTGATTATTTTGGGCATTATCCTGATCCCGCCTTTATTGATAGCATTGTTTGTGATGGTGATTATTGCCATGGCCGTCATCTTCGGTAGTAGCCTCAGTTTTTTCACACCCTTTTTTCCTTTTACCCACTGGGATAATTTCGCCATGCAAATACCCGACACTGCGCTGATCGGGACGGCTATAAGTACGGTGCTGCTGATAGGTATTCCGATTGTGCTGATCGTATTCGCTTTGGGTAGCCATTTCTTTAAATTCAAACCCCTCTCTACGCATACCAAGTGGGTGATGTTGGTGCTTTTCGTGGGCGCTTTGATTGTAAACATTTACTTTGCCGCCAAATATGGATTGAATATCTGGGACACGCTGGGATGGGATCATTGGAATCATACCAGTTGGCATTCGCATTCGCATTGGAATAAGCTCCAGGAGTGGCTGGGGTGGCCGCAGTAATTTCTTTTAACGGGAAACGGCCGTCGTAGCGAAAAGACCGGGGCAAAGGACGAGTGATCCGCTTTCGGATGGGTACGAAACATCGCTTTCTCGTGCCGGTTTTTCTTTAAAAATTTGACAATAAGCCACTGGGGTGGCCAACCGACAATCCGGAGTTTGTAAAAACCTAACATACAACTCCTTACAAAGGCACTGTTTTGTAACTGGAATTCCATCGGCATGCAATTGGAAATGGATGCCGATGGAATTTCAATTGGATGCTTATGTAATTGGAATTTCACTGGCATCCGTTTTTTCAGAAAAAAAAAGCGTACACTAAGTATTCCCTGCTTTTCCTAAAAGCACTTTCACAGGCACACGGTCGGCCGGTTTCTTTTTGAAAGAATGGCGGAAGGACAAAATGAATTTCCGATCGTTTGGGTGGGGAGGGTAAAAGAACTCCCGGCGATTGGGATCTTTAGGCAATTTCCACCGTGGAAGAACGGCCGTGATGTACGGCCGGCGGATTCTTGTGGCGGGGGGTTCAGATGCGATCCGGCTCTGCTGACAGGATTCGATGCCAAGGGCAGAGGCTAGTCCTTAAAAAAAGAAGGCCGCTCTGTCTCAGGGGGGCCTTTCTTCTAAGGTTAACAAATTTATGAGTAAAAACCACTAATGAATTAAATGAATCAAGTCATCCAGAGGCTATAATTCAATGTTTATAGGAACTTCCGAATAACGGCTGCAAAGATAAAGAATGTTTTTTATAATAAAAAATTATTCTTTATTATTTAAATTCTTTGCGAATCCGCGCCGCTATTTCCGCCAACTCTTCAGCCGCCAGCGTCAGTTTGGCGTCTCCGAAATACATATCCGATTCTTTGGTGATCGGAATCAAATGAATATGTGCGTGGGGAACTTCCAGGCCCATTACCGCCAGGCCGACCCGCTTGCAGGGGATGGCCGCTTCCTGTGCACGGGCTATCCGTTTGGCAAAAGCCATCATTCGTGCCAGCATCGGATCGTCGATGTCGAAAATGTAATCCACTTCTTTTTTCGGAATCACCAGCGTATGGCCGGCTGCTACCGGATTAATGTCGAGAAAGGCGAAAAATTCTTCATTTTCCGCCACTTTATGGCTGGGAATTTCTCCCGCCGCAATTTTACTAAAGATGGTTGCCATAGTCGTTATCGATTTAAAGAGTGAAAGATACGTCTTAGAGCGAAATCTCCAGGATTTCGAAACTCATCATGCCTGAAGGAACGCGGATTTCTACCTTATCGCCAACTTTTTTACCCATCAATCCCTGGGCAATGGGCGTGCTGACGGCGATTTTGCCTTCTTTCAGATTCGCTTCCGAATCGGATACCAAGGTATAGGTCATCACCGCATTATTTTTCGTATTTTTAATCTTTACTTTGTTCAATATCTGTACCGAGTCGGTTTTTACCCGCGATTCGTCGATCAACCGGGCGTTGGCAATCAGGCCTTTGAGCTGGGCTAATTTGGCTTCCATGATGCCCTGGGCCTCTTTGGCCGCATCGTATTCAGCGTTTTCCGACAGGTCGCCTTTATCGCGTGCTTCAGCGATCTGGGCGGAGATTTCCGGACGTTTTACCGTTTCCAGATAGTTGATTTCAGCTAAAATCTTATCGTAGCCGTCTTTTGTCATATAACTAACAGCCATATTTCAATCCTCCTTTATATTTATTAATTATTTAAATTGATTATTGCA
>DBFJSK010000642.1:0-3792 GCA_048403675.1 Tannerellaceae bacterium
TTGACCTTCGGCATAGAGGGTATCGAAAGCCAGCGACGATTTGCCGCTGCCCGACAGTCCGGTGATGACGACCAGTTTGTCGCGGGGAATTTCTACATCGATATTTTTGAGGTTGTTGACGCGGGCGCCTTTTATAATGATGTTATTTTCTTCTGTCATATATTATCGGTATCGTTGCGTATTTTTTTACTCGAATTACAAAGATAGGGATAAAATACGACATAAAAAGTAGAGTAGGTTAAAAAGTTGTGAATAAGGGTTTTAGATAATATAAGACCCTCTTGGCGGAAGAGTTAGACAGCGAAGTACATCGTATTGCCGATACAGCCAGCCTGTAAACAGGCTGGAAAGGAGAAGAGAGAAGCTGTGCGGATGGCTATTAGCAGGAGCTGCTCCCCGGCTAAATACGTGGAAGTCGTCAGCGAGAAGTTTCCTGTTCAGAATAGACGTTTTCTTTTGTTTTTTAAAGAGAATCAGCTATTTTTGTTCCGATTTAATGAGTTATATAGAAAAATAGGGGAAAATGTATATAAACTATTTCCGATTCCTTCCGTTCGTCTTTTTTTGTATTTTTCTTTCCTGTTCAGCAACGCATGAAATTCCGGCCGAGCGGAATGTAAAGAGCGCCAAACGGGAATTTCGGGGAGCATGGATTCAAACGGCTTTCCAGGGAGAATACAAGGAGATGACGCCCGGACAGATGAAAAAGGATTTTATCCGGAAGTTGGATTTCTTGCAATCGGTAGGTATCAACGCAATTATTTTCCAGGTTCGCCCGGAAGCAGATGCTTTTTATCCCTCCCGGATCGAGCCGTGGAGCCGTTTTTGCACAGGCGTGCAGGGAAAAGCGCCGGCGGAGGGGTTCGACCCGATGGTTTTTTTGATTGCCGAATGTCACCGGCGCAATATGGAGTTTCATGCGTGGCTGAATCCATACCGGGCCAGTACGGCGGGACAAACGACGTTTGCCGATTCGCATATTTACCATCAGCATCCGGAGTGGTTCGTAACATACAATAAGCAAATTCTCTTCGATCCGGGATTGCCGGATAGCCGGGCGTTTATCTGCAAAGTGGTACGGGATATTGTAAGCCGGTATGATGTAGACGCTATTCACATGGATGATTATTTTTATCCTTATCCGGTAGCCGGGTTGTCTTTTCCCGATGATAAAAGTTTTGCCAAATACGGGCGCCCGAAAGGATATGGCCAGGCGCAGCGCGGGGATTGGCGACGGGAGAATGTAAATCAGTTAATCCGGGAATTGAAGCGTACCATTTTATTGACAAAGCCTTGGGTACGATTCGGAATCAGCCCGTTTGGAATTTACCGGAACAAAAAAAGTACGCCTGACGGCTCGGGAAGCCAGACGAACGGTTTACAAAATTACGATGATTTGTATGCGGATATTCTGTATTGGATTCGCCAGGGTTGGATCGATTATACCATGCCGCAGATTTATTGGGAAATAGGACATCCGGCCGCCGATTACATCACTTTGATTAAATGGTGGGATAAGGAGGCCGGGGAAAGTCATTTATATATCGGACAGGACGTAGCCCGGACGATGAAGGCAGGGCAGCTTACGCGTAAAATGCGGTATGAGCGCACTTTGCCGCATATCGAGGGGAATTGTTTCTGGCCGGCAAACGAAATTTTATGGAATAATAAGGGGATCGCCGATAGCTTGAAACGGTCGTATCACCGGTATCCGGCGTTGATTCCGGCGTATACGCATTTGCATAACCGGCCGCCCCGCGAAGTGTCGAAATTGAAAACGGAGTGGACGCCGGAAGGGTATGTGTTGCATTGGAAGGCGAAACAAAGTGTAACCAATCCCGAGCTGGCTTGTTATTTTGTAGTGTATCGTTTCGATAGGGAGGAACCGGTAGATTTGAATAATCCGGCTAAGATCGTGGCAGTAACCCGTGATACGGCTTACCGGTTGCCTTACGACAAAGGGCGCCGGAAATATCGGTATGTAGTAACGGCTGTCGATCGGTTTCATAATGAAAGTGTGAAGGGTAAAAGTAAAAAAGTAAAATTATAAATATCGGACGATCTTATCATGATAGACCAACGATGCAATAAATATACCGATTGTGCTTCTTGCGAGTTTTTCCAGAAGCATACGTTCAAATATCGTTCTTATCCGAAGGGAATGATCCTTCCCAAGGAACGGTGTTCGCAGAATACGGTCTATTTTTTACTCAAAGGGTCGGTAAGGGTGAATAGTGAAGAGCATCCGGATACGGTTTTTCATCAAGGGCAGTTCATTTTGCAGTCGATCGGTTCGCGGGTAGAGTTTCAGATCCTGGAAGCTTGCGAATGTATTTTTTATTTGTTCGATCGCCCGCAAAATGTGTGTAACGGGCGTTTCCAAAAAGGGTATGCCCTGGCTGAAACAGAGCATCTGGAGCCGGTCGTATTAAATATTTGCCCGCCGTTGCAATTGTTTCTGGAAGGTGTGAAAATGTACCTGAACGATGATATGGGGTGTTCGGGATTGATGCAGGCGAAGCGAACGGAAATGGTTTATTTGCTCAATTGTTATTATCCGTTGAAGGATCTGGCTGCTTTTTATTCGCCGATATACCGTTATAGCAAGAGTTTCCAGTATTTCGTGATGCAAAATTATCAAAAGGCGAAGGATGTGGAGTCCTTCGCCAACCTAGGTGGGTACAGCGTACCCACCTTCCGGCGCGTCTTTAAAGAAACGTTCGGAGAGCCTGCTTATCAATGGATGCTGAAAAAAAAGTGTCAGGACATTCAGAATGACTTGATTACGACGAATCTTTCCATCTCTGAGATTTGCTATAAATATGGGTTCGAGTCCTTATCGAACTTTTCTCATTTCTGTCGGGCCAACTTTGGCCTTTCTCCGCGTGCGCTACGGGCCGAGAAGGGTGAAAACCAATAAAAATCAACAATTTTCTCCTCTTTTTACAACTCTTTGAACAAAAAAGGCAATTCTCTCTTTTCTTTTCTGAATACATTTGCATATTCCTTGATACACAGAGAGTAAGGTCAAGGGAAACAGCAAGTATGTATGAAAAAAGCGCGGCCGGTTGCAAGCATTTCTTTGTTAGTTTGTAGTCTTTTCTGTTGCATGACAGGGGGCGGTTGCGAAAAGATGAAAGGATGGAGTTCGGAACGTCAAGTTGCCGATTATATCCCGAGGAGCTCAGAGGGAAAGCCGAAAGCGGCTATCTCGCATACAGTGGAAAGTACCCATCGAACGGCTTTTTCGATCCCGGTTAGCCCAGAGGCTCCTGTCGAGCATCTGCGCCGGCAGGACGAGAGTGAAACGTTCTACTCGCCGGAGGTCCCGGAGGAAAAAGCCGACACGATCCAGGCATCGTCCGAGGGTACAACCGCGTTTATCCGACTATATCGCTTGGCCGAATGGTTGGGAAAGAAGGCGGGAGGAAGTTTTCCTTCTGATAAGTAACCGATAAATTGCAACTAGAGATATAAAGTAATTAACAATTTAAATAATAATACAATGAAGAAAATTTTCATGAGTATGCTCGCCTTGGCAGCCTTGGCTAGCTGTAGTTCGGAAGATGTTTTGAATGAACCGGTAGATAATGGGCAACGAGTGCCTATCAACCTGAAAGCGGGAGTTGTGCAAGTTGAAACAAAAGGAGCCGTCAACGATCTGACCGCAGGACTTTCCAACGTAGTATTTGTCAAGTCCGATCATGCCACGGCCATGGATTGGGCTAGCGCTACTAAATACCCAGCGAGCATTGCAAGTGACGGAACTGTAACTTTTTCTGAGAATACACC
>DBFJSK010000643.1:0-3918 GCA_048403675.1 Tannerellaceae bacterium
GCGTCTACCAATTCCGCCATCTGGGCATTTGTTTAAATGCGTTGCAAAGGTAAGCATATTTTTTAAATCCGCAAATATTCGGCCACTTTTTTTCAAATATTGCAAAGAGCTCAAAACAAATCTCGGAATTATTCGTTACATTTGTACATATATTAATCATAAGAGCCAATATCATGAAAGATAATTATTGCGTAATCATGGGCGGAGGAATCGGCAGCCGTTTCTGGCCCTTTAGCCGGGAAAGCTATCCGAAACAATTCCTCGATTTCTTCGGATCCGGCCGTTCATTACTGCAAATGACGTTCGATAGATTCGCCAAAATCATACCGGTTGAAAACATTTTCATCGTGACCAACGAACGGTATGCTACGCTTATCAAAGAACAATTACCCGAACTTTCCGAACATCAGATACTTCTCGAACCCTGCCGGCGTAATACCGCTCCCTGTATCGCCTACGCCGCTTATCATATCAAGGCGTGCAACCCGAATGCCAATATCGTGGTAGCTCCCTCCGATCACCTGATCCTTAAAGAAGAAGCTTTCTTGGACGACGTACAAAAAGGGTTGGCATTCGTTCAACACAACAATGCATTGGTTACACTCGGCATCAAGCCCAGCCGTCCGGAAACAGGCTACGGTTATATACAGAGCAGCGACATCTTGATAGAAGATTTCACTAAGGTGAAAACCTTCACCGAAAAACCGAATCTGGAACTGGCCAAGGTTTTCCAGGCGAGCGGTGAATTTTTCTGGAACTCGGGTATTTTTCTTTGGAATGTCGATGCTATTCTCGAAGCTTTCAGCAAATTCCTGCCGGACATCAGCGCACGCTTCGATATGGGCAAAGACAGCTTCAATACCGAGAACGAGAAAGCCTTTATCCAGGAAAATTTCCCCTACTGCCTGAATATCTCTATCGATTACGGGATTATGGAAAAGGCCGATAATGTCTATATGCTTTGTGCAGACTTCGGGTGGGCCGACCTCGGTACCTGGGGTTCGCTCTTCGATCTGGCCGACAAAGATGAACATAAGAATGCAATCCTGAAAAAGAACCAGGCTGTAACTTATGAAAGCGAAGGAAATGTCATTGCCCTTGAAAATACAGACCGCCTGGTCGTTATCCAGGGAATAAACGATTGCATTATCGCCGAATCTGGGAATGTACTGTTGATCTGCAAGAAGAACGACGAACAGCGAATCAAACAATACGTGGCCGACGTACAGATCAAGTTCGGAAAAGAATACAATTAACGGCCACGCACGCTACCACTTCCGCTTGAGGACAAGCGGCCGATAAAGGGTAGTTAGTCTGATAAAAGCATAGATAAAAAACCCGGTAAAAGAATCTGGACAGCAGTAAAATATTTCCTGCCAGGTTTTTTTACCGGGTTTTCCTGTTTTTTCATGCGGTTAGCGGAATACCCTTCCGTTACACCCTGCCTTAGTCAAACCTGCCCCTGTCTAGCGAGCTAAGTTCAACATATTCGTATTCAAATTCGTGCGCGCCCGGGTCTGAATACGCCGGCCGAATTTATACAAAACGCCGACAGTAAACGAAGTAACGTGCATATCTTCGAAAAGAGTGGAACGAAACTGTTCGTCCCAGCGGTATTCTTTTCGCTTTTTAAAGATAAAATTATTATAACGTACCGACACCACCCAATTTTCATGAAAACTGCGGCTAGCGCTGGCAGAGGCCCGAAAAGAATCACTATATTTATAATCAGGATAGGTAGAAGGAGCGTAATACATGGCTTGTATCATCAGATCGCAGATCTTTTTCAACTTCAGTTTCGGAATAAAACGAATATCGTACTGGAAATCTTTTGTCTTCACCTTGCCTGTTTCCCTCTCCCGCGTAATCACATTCCGATAGACCGTACCCGCCAGGGTTGCCGAAAAAACAGAGCCGTTCCAAAGCAAGGACGCATTTCCCATAAAAGTCCGCGCCCGCGCATCATTGGCAAAGGTTTTATAACGGACATTTCCGTCTTGATAAAATGTAAGATCCAATTCATCTTTCGAAGTCATATAAGATAAATTGGTATTTATGCCGAATTTTCCTTTGTTAAAAGTATAGCCCCAATCAAAAGAATGGGCGAAAGAAGGCTTGAGATCCGGGTCACCAACGACCTTCTCCGTCACATAATCGCCCCGCCGAATCGTAGGATCCAGATAAAATGCAATCGGTCGGTCGGTTCGACGCGATAAGGCAAAATTGAAACTATTCGATTCATTCAAATCATACCCCGCCGAAAGACTATAAAAGAAATCGCATCGATCATACGGGTAGCGTTCACCTTTTACCGTCATCGTCCGTTTATAATACTCTACCCTGCCCCCTACTGCATAATTCCATCGCCCCGCGCTGCCACTGAATAAGGCATAGGGGCTGAGCGTATAGGCTTGAAAACGAAAAGCAGAACTTAGCTCAACACTATCGCGCCAACTACCCGACTCCCGATCATATCGATCCCCATAGTACCGATACCTGCTGTTGGAAAAAGCAGCCTCCGCCCCTATCTCCAATCGAATATTTCCCTTTTCATCCAACGGAATAGAAAATTCCGCACGTAAACGCGTAGGAGCATCTTTGACTTTCTGATTGAACGCAAAACTATTGCCTACCCCCTCCGGCTGCTCGCCTTCCATACGGACGCGGCTAAAGTCGGCGTCATTAGAAACACTTTGCAACATATCGATTGTAAGCTCCTGCCCCTTCCGGCTGAACAAATGCTTATAATTGAGTGAAAAATCATAATAACGGTTGAAATAAGAGGCATCCACTCGTTGTTGTCCGATTCGGGTAGCCACGTTCGTCAAATCCTTCATTTCCGAAGCTATATCCTGATTCTTCACCCCATGCCGGAATTGTTGCGCTACATACAACGTGAACAAATCGGAAGCAGTCAAATCATAATCGAATCCGATCTTAAAGTTATCCGTCCTATATCCCCGTTCTTTCTTCATCACTTCCGTAAGCACACTCTGCCCAACCTTGTCGGTAATGGAGTACGCATCCGTATGTCCCGCTTCCGACTGCACATATAAAGTAGAAAAGAAATTAAATTTCTTCACCCCATAATTAAATGTATAAGCAGTTTTGAACGTCCGGTCGGTAGCCATATTTGCCTGCGCCACCCCGTTTACGCCCAACCGGCGGCGTTTCGTTACGATATTGATAATACCTCCTAATCCTTCGGGCGTATATTTTACCGAAGGATTGGTAATCACCTCCAAACGTTCGATCGTGGACGCGGGCATTTGGAAAAGTTCGTCGGCCGTAATCGAAGAAGGTTTGCCATTGAGGAAAATAGTAAAGGGCCGCTCTTTCAGCGTAATCTTATTATCCGTGGTCACGCGGATCTCTGGCAGCACCTGCAACACATCCGGCACATTTTCGCCCCCTCCCACCTGCGCCTTATCTACATGAATAATTTTCCGGTCGGCCTTCAATTCCACCAGTTTTCCAGTCACGACGACTTCACCTAAAGCTTTTATATCGGGTTGCAACAAAATCTCTCCATAATTTTTCTTCCCGCTACCCGAAGGAATTTCAGCTACTATATCTTTAGACAGATAACCCAAACTCCCGACAGTTACTTTATATTTGCCAGACGGCACTTTCTGTATCTCAAAAAAACCTACGGAATCGGCAAGAGCGCCTAATTGCAACTGTTTTCCGCTAATAGTTTCGGTATAAAGCATAATGGTTCCAAATGGAATGGTTTCTCCGGTAATAGAATCTTTCAAAATACCTGTCAATCGATGTTGTGCCGACAAATTATTCAGAACAAATAAAAGAACCAACCACTCCCAGCGTATTTTCCCTTTTTTCATCCTAGTGTGCGTGTCCGTTTTGATTAATCCATAATTTATAATAAAGTCCTCGTTGCTGCATCAAAGCCGCATG
>DBFJSK010000644.1:0-3677 GCA_048403675.1 Tannerellaceae bacterium
TACTGTTTCCGAAGGGAACCCCTCAAGCCGATGTCTATTCTTTTTTTCGGATTATCGGAAAGTAAACCTTATATTTGCTCCCGATTACAACACGTTTGCCGGACAGACGCCGTCGAGGCGTGCAACCGGCAAAATATGCAAATCCTTAAAAGCGATCTTCTGGGTACATTCTAATTCACCTGTACAACCAGACAGGTCCATTCGAAGGTACGTCCAGACCCCTTCCGGGGGGCAGGCGCAGGCCTGTCCGGACGTACCTTTTTGATTTTTTTTGAGGGGAGCGCTTTCCGCCGGTGGCTTATTCGTATTTGATTACGCTTACCGGACAACTGTCGGCCGCTTCGATAATACCCGCTTCATACGCCGAGAAATCCACATTCGCCTTTATTTCCGCCTGATCGGTTACATAAAATACTTCGGGACAGACCGCCTCGCAGGCGCCGCAGGCAATACAACCGTCCTCAATCCATACGTTGCTAATAGCCATAATTTTATCCATTAAGATGATTACTACCTACACCTAACAAGCCGCGGCCCCCAAAGGTTGGGCCTTGCCGCGGGCCGCTTCCTCATTTTAAAACTAATTTAACGCTTGGCCGGTTTGTAATCAAAATATATTTATTACGTTTACGCCACTTAAATTTTCCCAAACCATTTAAAACATCTGGAGTATTATGAATAACGCTATTTTCAGCTTCCCCAAACCCGCCAACGAACCGGTCAAAGCCTATGCCCCCGGATCGAGTGAAAAGACCGCCCTCAAACAAGCGCTCGCCCAGCTCAGCGGCGAGGAATGGGACATCCCCCTTGTGATCGGCGGAAAAGAAGTCCGTACGGGGAATACAGGCAAAGTAGTTATGCCGCACGACCATCGGCACGTACTGGCCACCTACCATAAAGCCGGCGAAAAAGAGGTACAAATGGCCATCGACGCCGCCATGAAGGCGCACAAGGAATGGTCGGAATTGCCTTGGGTGGAACGCGCCTCGGTGATGCTTAGGGTAGCCGAACTCTTTGCCACGAAATACCGTTATTTGCTGAACGCCTCGGTGATGCTGGGCCAAAGCAAGAACCCGTTCCAGGCCGAAATCGACGCGCCCTGCGAATTGATCGATTTCCTCCGGTTCAGCACCTTTTACGCCAGCCAGGTCTATGCCGACCAGCCCTATAGCGAACCGGGCATCCTCAACCGGATGGAATACCGCGCTTTGGAAGGGTTTGTGTTTTCGCTCACACCGTTCAATTTCACCTCCATCGCCTCCAATCTGAACATGGCCCCCGCCATGATGGGAAACGTAGCCGTATGGAAACCCTCCACCACCGCCATCCATTCCAATTACCTGTTGATGCAAGTCTTCAAAGAAGCCGGCTTGCCGGACGGCGTCATCAATTTTATCCCCGGCCAAGGCAGCGTGATCGGCAAGGTAATCACCGCCAGCCGCGACCTGGGCGGTTTCCATTTCACCGGCTCCACCGCCACCTTCAATACCCTCTGGCGCCAGATGGGCGAAAACCTGGGCCATTATAAATCCTATCCGAAAATCGTAGGCGAAACCGGCGGCAAGAACTTCATTTTCGTACATCCTTCCTCGCCCACGACGGAAGTAGCCACCGCCATCGTGCGTGGCGCCTTCGAATACCAGGGCCAGAAATGTTCGGCCGGTTCCAGAGCCTATATTCCCGCTTCGCTCTGGCCCGAGATCAAAGAACAAGTCGGCGAAATGCTGAAAGAAATCAAGATGGGCGATGTACAGGACTTCTCCAACTTCGTCAATGCCGTCATCGACGAAGCCTCCTTCGATAATATCATGAGCTATATCGACTATGCCAAGCAGTCGGCCGATGCCGAAGTTATTTTCGGCGGACACGGCGATAAATCGGTAGGCTATTTTGTAGAACCGACAGTGATCCAGACAACCGATCCGATGTTTAAAAGCATGGTAGAAGAAATCTTCGGCCCGGTGATTACCATTTATGTATACGACGACGCGAAATACGAAGAAACCCTCGAACTTTGCGACCGTACTTCGCCCTACGCCCTGACAGGCTCGATCTTCGCCCGCGACCGCTATGCCATCGACGTAGCTTTCAACAAACTCCGCTATGCGGCCGGCAATTTCTATATCAACGACAAACCCACCGGCGCCGTGATCGCCCAGCAGCCCTTCGGCGGTTCGCGCGCTTCGGGCACCAACGACAAGGCCGGCGGCCCGTTGAACCTGATTCGCTGGACGAACCCGCGTTGCATTAAAGAGGCGTTAGTGCCTCCCACGCATTACGGGTATCCTTTCTTAGGAGAAAAATAAACCTACACCGAATGGTTAATTGCCCGGCGAACCCGCTTTTTAGGTAATTAACCATTCCTTTGTGATCCGACAACCATTAAATTTAAATACCATGCTGGACTTTAACAACACCGAGATCGCCTTCTCGGCAAAGTCGCAAAGCGAACTGAAAAACGCTTATTTATTATTCAACACCATCAAACACCCGTGGTTAGTGAAATGCGCGAAACTGGGTACGAATATTGCGCTGAATATTCATTTTCCGCTGGGCTGGGCAGTCAAACCAACACTATATAAACAATTTGTAGGAGGCGAAACCTTGCAGGATTGCGCAAAAGCCATCGACCACCTGATGAAATTCAACGTGCGTTCCACCCTCGATTTCTCGGCCGAAGGCGAACAAACCCCCGCCGGCATCCAGGCCACCTTCGAAGAAACCATGCGCTCGATCGATTACGCCAAGGGCAACGACAAGCTAGCCTACGCTGTATTCAAACCTTCCACCATTACGACCGACGAACTGCTGGCGAAAGCTTCCGAAAAAAGAGGTGAGCTGACCATCGAAGAAGTGAAACAATTCCGGGAATTCCGCGAGCGCTTCATGGCTTTTTGCGAACGCGCTTATCAGAACGATGTCCGTATCCTGGTCGATGCCGAGGACTATTGCTTTCAGGATGCCATCGACGAACTGACCGACGAAGCGATGCGCAAATACAATAAAAAACGCGCCATCGTGTTCGCCACCTTGCAGATGTATCGCCACGACCGCATGCCTTATCTGCGCCGTATTCTGGACGACGCCGTCGAAAAAGGCTATATAGCCGGCGTTAAATTCGTGCGAGGCGCCTATATGGAAGAAGAACGGGCCCGGGCGGCCGCATTGGGTTATCCCGATCCGATCTGTAAAGACAAAAAGGCGACCGACGAGAACTACGATGCCGCCGTGCGCTTCGTGATGGATCATCTGGATCAGTTTGAAATGTTCATGGGCACTCACAATGAAGAGAGCAATTACAAACTGGCCCGGTTGATGGACGAAAAAGGGATCGCCCGCAACGATTCCCGCATTTTCTTCGCCCAGCTTTTAGGCATGAGCGATAATATTTCGTTCAACCTGGCGCATGAAGGCTTCAACGTAACCAAATACGTGCCTTATGCCGCGGTGCGCGACGTTTTGCCTTACCTGATCCGCCGCGCTGAAGAAAACACCTCCGTAGCCGGCCAGACCAGCCGTGAACTCCGGATGCTGAAACTGGAAATGGATCGGCGTAAGAAAGCGGATAAATAAAAGCCCCCCTGACCCGGGAGCATCCCCCGGCGTTTGCTTTTCGTTCGATGCGATGCGATCGGAAAAGCAAATGCCGGGGGATTTCTTTTTTTTAAGGCTGCCTG
>DBFJSK010000645.1:0-5916 GCA_048403675.1 Tannerellaceae bacterium
CTCGAAACGGTACTCCCCCGGCTCCGCGATTTGCGCGACGAGGTGAAAGAAACCGCCTGCTTCGGCGTCTTGGGCGACCGCAGAGGCATCTTCATCGAACAAGCGCAAGGCCACCATACCTTCCGGTTCGTTTTATCGCCCGGAAAACCCTTCGACCTGCATTGTTCGGCTCCGGGAAAAGCGATTATGGCCTACCTGCCCAACACGGTCAGGGAACGTTACCTGTCGTATATGGAGTTTACGCGTTACAACGGTCGCACCATCACCACGCGCGAGGCCTACCTCGACGAATTGGAGAATGTGCGCAAACTGGGATATGCCCTCGACAACGAAGAAGAACTCAACGGCGTAATCTGCGTCGGCGCCCCGATATTCAACTATACCGGGTACCCCTGCGGAGCTATTTGGATCTCCGGCCCGAAAGACAGGCTTTCGAAAGAAGCCATCCGTCAATCCGCCAAAAGCATCCAAGCCGTAGCCAGACGCATTTCGGCCGAACTGGGTTACAGCAAAGCGTTGAAACAAACTAGATAAAACGACCATGAAAACACGAAAATACATGATTAAAAACTCGTTGGCGGTCTGTTTAGCCTGCTGTTGCATGACCTTTGCTTCAGCAGGCACGCCGCCTTTCTTCCCGACGGACGTCTGCCTGGGCAACCAGGGCGAACTGCTCTTTACGCAAAAAGGAATGAAGCGGGTCGACGTCTTCTCGTCCGACGCAACCCAACTCTTACACTCTTTCCCGCTGGACGAAACCCCGACCGGTATGCTCGTTGACGGCAACAAAGCCTACGTCACCACCTTCGAAAAAACCGGGCGGCTGCAAATCCTCTCGCTCGAAACCGGCCGTGTGGAAGCCTCCATCCCTACCGGATCGGGCGCTTGCCATCCGATGTTCGGCCCCGATAAGAAACATATCTACGTATGCAACCAATTTGCGGGCACGGTGAGCGAAATCGATCCTGTAATGCGAAAAGTCGTACGCAACGCGCAAGTGCTGCGCGAACCCAAATCGGCCGTCTTTAGCAAAGATGGCAACTATCTGTTCGTCAGTAATTTTCTGCCCGCTCAGCGCGCCGACGTAGACTATGTGGCCGCCTCGGTGTCGGTTATCGAAATGAAAAATTTCAAAAAAGTAAAAGATATTCAACTGGCCAACGGCAGCAATGCCTTGCGAGGCATGTGCATCACGCCCGACGGCAAATATATATACGTCTCCCACAACCTGGGTCGTTTTGCCGTACCCACCTCCCAGTTACAACAAGGCTGGATGAATACGAGCGCCTTTAGCGTGATCGATGTCGAAAAGCAAGCATTCGAGGGCGCTATCGTGGTAGACGAACCCGACCGGGGCGCCGCCGGAATCTGGAGCATCGCCTGCAACGACCAATCCATCTTCATCACCCATTCCGGCACCCACGAAGTGAGCGTGATCGACCATCCGGCCCTCAGGAAAAAGTTCGAAGCCTATCCCGACAAAAGCGTGCTGGATTATGATCTTACCTTTTTATACGGGCTACGCAAGCGGATTCCTCTGGAAGGAAACGGGCCGCGGAACATCGTCCTTGCGAACGACAAGCTGATTGTGCCCACCTACTTTGCCGACATCCTCAACATCCTCGATACGCGCGATCTCTCGCTTCGGGCCATACCCTTGAACCCCGATCGCGAAGAATCCATCGAAAACCGGGGCGAACGCTATTTCAACGACGCCGCCAACTGTTTCCAGAACTGGCAAAGTTGCAACGGCTGCCATCCCGGCGACGCCCGTACCGACGGCATGAACTGGGATTTGATGAACGACGGCGTGGGAAATCCGAAAAACTGCAAAAGCCTGCTCTTTAGCCACGTCACTCCCCCCAGCATGATCTCCGGCATCCGGGCTACCGCCGAGGTGGCCGTACATGCCGGGTTTAAGTTCATTCAGTTTTTCGACATTGATCCCGAACATGCCGAATGCGTAGACGCCTATCTGAAATCCCTCCGCCCCGTGCCCAGTCCTTACCTGGTGAACGGCGATCTTTCCGACAAAGCCAAGGAAGGCCGGAAAGTATTCGAGAAAGCCGGCTGCGGCGAATGCCATAGCGGGCCTTATTTCACCGATCTGAAAATGCACCGCATCGGCGAAGAAGTGGAATTTGAAGCCGGCTGGGATACGCCCACGCTACGGGAAGTATGGCGGACGGCCCCCTATTTGTTCAACGGCCGGGCCGCTACGATGGAAGAGGTGTTCAGCGTATACAAACACGGACTCGACAAAAAGAAAGTATCCAAGAAAGAGATCGAAGCCCTTACCGAGTATGTGAATTCGTTATAGAAAAGAAAAGGAAGATATGAACTATTGTGATAAAATACATTACCGGATTTATACGGCCGCGCCGGCCGATTTTCCCGATATGGTGGACGATTTGCTGGGCCAATTGCCGGAATACGAGGTGATTTTACGGCTGGCCTTTTTCGGTACGCCCGCCTCCAACGAACAATATGTAGCGCGCCGCATCAACCTGCGCGAAAAAATACGCCGCCGCTACGGCGAATGTGAACCGGCGCTGAGTTATGTTTCGCAACCCCCGCTGAACGCTCCCCTTATTATGGAAGTGCACAGCTATATCCCCGATGCGTCCGACCGCATTACCTTCCGGCATCACCGAGGCATACCGTATGTACTGCTCGACAATCCTTCGGGCCGTTTCCTGTATGCCGGCGGTTTTCAGGGCGACGTGATTCATTTCCGGATCGAGCAGCAAGCCGTGGAAGCTTTCCGCCTGATGGGCGAAGTGCTCAAACGCGAGGGTTTCCCCGTGCATAGCATCGTACGGCAATGGAATTATATCGAGCAGATTACCGCTTTCGACGGGCCTGATCAGCATTACCAAACGTTCAACAACGCCCGGGGCGATTTTTATGCCCGCGCCGACTGGTCGCAGGGCTATCCGGCCGCTACGGGCATCGGGGCCAACCTGGGCGGCATATTGGTGGATGCCGACGCGGCCGTGTTCCGCCACAGCGCTTGTTTTGCCACCTCGATCGACAACAACTTGCAGGTAGCCGCCCATGCCTATTCGGAAGGGGTGCTGGAGACAGCCCGCCAGAAAAAAACGACGCCCAAGTTCGAACGGGCCAAGAGTCTTACGTTCGACGGGCGACGGGTAATTTATATTTCAGGTACGGCCGCTATCCGCGGGGAAGAAAGCCTCAAAGGGGTAGGGTTGGAACGCCAGTTGCATATTACGATGGAAAATATCGCTCACCTGGTCGGAAACGCGCGCCCGGAGATGCTTCGGGTATACCTTAAATATAAATCCGATTATGCAGAGGCGGAGCGTCTGATGAACGCCTACGGACTGGATATTCCTATTTCTTATATGTGGGCCGACGTGTGCCGCGACGAATTATTGATCGAAATCGAAGGCATCGCCAAAGAATAAACATTATTATCAACAAATACACAAAGTAAACATGAGAAAAAGTATGAATCTGAAAAAAATGGCTGCGGGAATGTTATTGATCTCCCTCGTGGCCTGCAACGGTAAAACGACTAATAACGCGGAATGTTGTGCGGCGGCCGGCGCCGGTAATTGTACCGGGCAGTGTGATGCCAATTGTTCGAACAAATGCAATGATCAAGCAAATTGTAATACTAATAAAGAAATGGCTTATTCTAAAAAGTACACAAACGCCGATTTTTACAAAGATGGTAAATTTCAGCAAGATGTCGCTATGGCGGCTATGAAAGACATGTTCGATTTCTATGGAGTTCCTTTCACCGAATTGATGGCGAAAGACATGTGGGTAACCGATTTCGGCCTGGGCGATTTTGAGAACGTAGGCATGGGTGGTATTTTCTGGGTGAACGATCCGGAATATAAATATTTCGCACATGCCATTTATTTGTTGCCGGGCCAGATGATTCCCGAACATGCGCACGTGAAAACCGATTTCCCCGCCAAACACGAATCCTGGATGGTAGAAAAAGGTTGGGTTTACAACTTCTCCGAAATCGGCGACGAAACGCCCGATGCGCCGGCTATTCCGGCCGGACACGGACCGATCAAGAGCAAAAACTTCGTCGTACAGAAAGTGGGCGATGTATTGCGTCTGAAGAAACTGGAATCGTTCCATTTCATGATGGCTGGTCCGGAAGGAGCGATCGTCGACGAATGGGCATGCTATCACGACAATGCCGGCCTTCGTTTCACCAATACGAAAGCTGCGTTATAAGAATCGGCGGGCGGCGGCCGGCCGAACGGAAAGCAGCCCCGGGCTTTGACCCGGAAGGCGGCTTTCAGGTTCCCCGGGCCGTTCTTCCCGTTGTTAACCGACTTCATTATTAACGCCTTATAATTAAATACATGAATAAATACTTTGTTTTGGTATCTTTACTGTTGTCTTCTTCCTTGCTGGTATCGGCCGGGCCGAAACAGAAGAAAGTAGAGGATAACTGGATCGATGCTTCCGTAAAACAGAAGTCCGAACTCCGCGCATCGCTTCAAAAAGCCAACATGCCGGTGGAATCGGTTTGGATGAAAGCGAAGCAGAAAGCAGCTCCGCTCGCTGCCGACCTGACAGGACAGGATAAGCTGGTTCTGGTAACGGCAGCCGGCCCCGACGGAAACGATTGGGACTGGGGAACCTGGGCGAACGCCCGTTTAATCAAAGCCGACGGCAGCTCCGTATGGCTGGACACACTCGACCCGGTGTATTGGGTATCCGGTTCGGGCAGTATCCGTAAAAATGAAGACTTGTATGGAAACCCGCTGACTATCGGCGGAAAAAAATATGACCATAGCGTGCTCTGCCACGCCAACGGCGTGATGGTATTCGACCTGGGCGGCGAGTACGTACGTTTCGAATCGGAAGTAGGCTTGGCCGACCAATCGACGGTGGGCAGCGTTTATTTCCGGATTATGAATGTATTTCCGCGGGAAGAAGCCGCTCAACTTTTGACGCGCTACCCCAAAGAACTGGGGGCGTTCAACGCGAATATCGACGGATTGGAGAACTGGCTGACGGCTGCGGATGCGTCCACGGAAAAGGAAATTATCCTTAACCTGGCCGATCGGATGGACGATCCTTCCTATTTTAAGAACGCCGTCCGGCAGATCGAGGCCGAAAAGGATATGGACGCCCAGATTCGCTCTTACCTGCAATTGTATGAAACCGCCCAGCGCGTCTGCAACCTCCAAAGCGACCTCAGTTGGTTGAATATGGAGGCAATCCGCTTGGCTTTCAATGATATGAAAGGAATCCAGGGATTCGATGCCGCCCGGTACCAGCCGGTTATGGACGAGTTGGAACAGTTGGTGAAAACAGGTTTCAAAGGCATTTATTCGGCCGACGAAGCCGCTTTGGCGGCCGCTGAAAAAGCGATTGCCAACAAGCGCGCGATCCTGATGGCCAATCCTTTCCTTGACGGGGATAAGATTGTGGCAAGCCGTTTTAAGCTGGGGGTACACGCCCATAAGGCGATGGCGCCCGACCTGGGCACGCAGGCCAACAACTGGAGTAACCAGGAATCGGCCCGCCGGGTGGGTTTCGATGCCGATATTGTGGAACTGACCGACCTTCGGGGCGATGTCGAGGTGAATACGGTGTATAAACCGTCCACCACCTCTTCGGTGGCCGACTTAAAGTTGCATTGGGACGGCGACCGGGTGATGTTTACCCAAACAATGCCCGATAAACGCTGGAATGTATACGAAGTGAAGCTGGACGGTACCGGTTGCAAACCGCTGGTGGAATGTCCGGAACCGGATCTGGAATTTTATGACGGAACCTATTTGCCTGACGGGCGCGTGATCGCGAACTCGAATATCGGGTATCAGGGCGTGCCTTGCGTGAGCGGCGACGATCCGGTCGGTAATATGGTACTGTACGATCCGAAATCCAAAAATATGCGCCGTTTGACATTCG